>JAHPYY010000173.1 GCA_019058515.1 Promethearchaeota archaeon | reverse complement strand
GGACTCCTCCTTCATGTTCTTGGAAATACGTCGTAAAATTGTAATAATTCCCTATTATCAGCGGATCTAATTCTATTACATCTGCGGGAGGTTGATAGGTATCATTAGAGTAGAAGGAGATATTTGTTTGAATCTGAATAATATCAAGAATTAGAAGGATCGATTGAGCTTCGTAATCATTTTTTCTGGCAAAAATTGTGAGGAAATTACCCCCTTGGTTTAATTTCGTAGAATTAATTTCCACAGAATAATTATTATACGCAAACTTAAGAATTTTGGACACCTGTGAACCGTTTATATCAACTGTCGCCTCGGGAATGTACTCCTTCGTAATACTATCGTTGTACGCTACTGTAATATTCAGAAGCTCGTTATCGTGTAATTGATAATATTTATCCGCTGTGTGATCTGTTCCGTTTAAGTACAAGTTTACATAGCTTCCACGCTCAAAAATATTGATAGATAATGAGATTGTTCTAGCCGTGAAGTTGTCTTTTTTAGCTATGAGGTTAAAGATAGTAAATCCCACTCCTATTTTAGTCGAATTAAGCGTAAGATTGTAGAAATTATTGGCTTTATCTTCACTGAATACTTCTCCTATACTTTTAGCGGTATTATTTAGTGTAACTGTAGCATTCTCAACAAAAGGAGACCCACTTAAATCCTCGTCGTTAAACTTTACCGTTAGATTCAACAAATTTCCGGCTTTTACCTGATAAGATTTATTTACCGTACAATCTGAGCTATTGATCAAAATGTCGCTAATTGAGGTATTTCTTGGCACTACCTCAATGATCATGGTTAAAGATTGCTTTTGATATCCTGACTCGTCAAATTCGAATATCACATTATGATCGAGGTTTACCTGGTATCTCGAAGAATTACAAGTCACATTATACAATCCGTTGGCGGATTCAATGGAGTAATCGTCGTTCCCATACACCGTTGGATCGCTACTCATTACGATTCCCGTTCCAGTTGATTGTCTAGAATAATTAAGGTGAATAGTGAAATTATTATTCCACGGAACCTTGAGTCGGGGGTATTCGTCCGCTTCTAATTGCGATTTTACTATGATCTCAAGAGTGACGTTAACTTTGTTATTTCTATATAAGGTAGAATTTGCATATATTGTCAAGTTGTTTTCACCTCCCTCCAATGCTCCAGTAGTGTTGAAATCTATAAGCACATAGTATCCTGGATTGATCTCGTCGAAATATTCTTTACCACCCGTGAAGTTCTCTATGTACACGAGTGCGTCTTCGATACCTCTTCCGTCGACGTCGAGGAACGATGCTCGAATGTTGATTTCATCCCCTTCGTAAAGACCACTATAATAGTCCTGATCGAGAGTTAAGGAAGAGTTGTGTATTATGGTAAATTCTTTGTAAATTACTCCCGTCTCGTTGAATCCAAATCCATTATGGGAATTATTCCAAGATATAATTGCTTGGTGTGATCCCACTTCGTAGTTTGGTGTGTTTGTAGGGATTTTAATAGGGTCAAAATTCACCAATCCGTTGGTATTTGGCGACTTCAATTGTGTTTCTGAGTCCCATGTCGAGCCGTTTGGAAATTTAATCGTGAGTTGCGCTTTTGTATATTGTATGTAATCTGATATCACGCTTGATTTGTTGATTTGGGTGGTAATATTCACATAATCTCCGCTGTAAAACTCGTAATCTTCCTTCCAAGTCCCTGTAGCGTTGCTATATATCGTTAAATTCCTGCAATAATTAGGGGACATTGCCGCTAACTTCCAGAATCCGGAAGGTGTGAGAGAAATGTCGGAGACATCTACATATAACACGCCCGCGGTTGAATTGTCGCATTCACCTGAATCTAACTTATTCAAACTCGGTTGTTGAGCGCTCGAGATCCAGGTGATGTTTACATCCGTAGGAAATTCGATCTTCATTTTAGTTTCTTCGTAATCGGAGGGAGGTGTGACATAGACATAGCAACTCCAATCGACAGCGCTGTTGTTAGCGACGGAAAAATCCGTACCCAACAATTCAGTGTTGGTTTCGTAATTGGTCTCGGGAGAATCCTTTCTCGCAAACATGTTGAGATCCGTAGTGAAGTTAACATCATAGGTTCCTAAAGGCCAAGGAATAGTAGCGTTGAACTTCGCACTAATTTCTCTATCTTCAGTATCGTACCAGCTACCCGTTACATTTACTTTCCCCATCCCCCAATCAATATCATTCACGCTGGTACCATTCATTTTTAAGCCTATTTGTTCCGGTTTTACTTGGCTCTTTGCAAAGAATGTTACATTATCAAAAAACATTTGATAATAAGAGTCCATAGCGTTAGATACTTGTACATCGATATTACCTTCGATATTTAGTTGTAAGGTAATATTCATTGTTGTCCCCTCTAGTGGGTTTGAAAATACAGTTGGATCATCTAAGAAATCAACTAGAGGTATGGTCAGATCGATCCAATTAGCTCCTCCAGCAATGGTTCTTAAAGAATATAACCCTAGTCCATACACTAAAACATCGTTTATATAGCACTGAAATGATATTAGGTTTCCATAATCATCGACAAAATAGGGATTAACTTTCATACTAAGCGTACTGTCAATTACAGTTCCTCTTGGTATATTAACGGAAGTATTCCACCAACATTTATCTCCTTGTTGATAAAAATCATCTTTAGTAATTCTTAATTCTACATAATCCTCGTTTGAAATTGGATCTCCATTTTTTCCATCATAATAATTTCCTGAAAAGAAAGCACTTTTACCTGGAGAATCATACGAGCCAAATGTCCAATTATAGACTATGTCTGTACTATCAGAACTACTATCACCATCGTCTTCTCCTTGATGAAAAGTTCCATTAACCCAATTGCGTGTGTCGTATAAATTATCTATTGTTGCACTCAAGTTATATCCCTCCCATTCAGCACCTATTGGAATCGAATGAGTGTCGTATGTATTGTTGTCGAAATTAATGGAAACATCGGAATCCGTACGGTTAGCCCAATGAGTCACGTTCCAAGCAGCCCCAACACCCTCGTACGAGTTATCTGAAGTCAAATCTTGAGGTTTTGGTAATTCTTTCTCAAGTTGAGACTCATCACTTACCTCAGGAGTAGATTGAAATTTATTACTACTAACTAATACTAATAGAAGCGTAAATGTTAAAATGGTCAATACATAAACCTTTCGCCTTAACTTAATTAATTTATCCGACCTTTTTCTCATTTTTATTTCACTCACCTTATTTATTAAACCAAGAAGTCAATCCATTAATTTTACTTGATCGTAAATGAATTCTATTTAATTATAAAATTATTATAATCGATTGATACACAATAATATTCTTAATACAAATATAAATTTAATACGAGACTATCTATAAAAAATTATTTTTTAGATACGTGTACTAGTTATAATAAGCTATTCTTAAAGTAAACAATATAGTGATCATATTAAAAAGATAGATATGTAATGGATTAAAGCTACATGTTAGTTTATATATTAAACTTATTTTTAACTAAAACTTATATCAGCAATTAATTATATATGATATTAAACCGCTCAAACTAAAGAAGGACAATTAGATATAAACAGTTAAATTATGTTTTTGTTCAAAGATCAAGAGAGTTTAGATGTTAAAGTTCAATGTAAATTATGTTTGGAAGAGATATCGTTTAATATTTCCCAAAACGAATACGAAAAAATTAAGAAATTTCCGATAAAGCGAGAATATACTCACGGAAACCCTGCTCATGTTTTAACCGTATTTTTCAATAAAAATCTAGAAGTTAAGAATTTTGAGATTAATGATGTTAAAGATAAGGAAGAAGATTCATATGCGCGTGAATTAACCAAGCAAGTCCTTGCTGAAATTGATTTGACAGATGATGAAATAGAACTTTATTTCGCAACTTCTGGAAGAGATGCTGTGTCCTTGGGAGAAATTGCTATAATTTCCAACAAAACTACTGAAGAGAGCCAACGAGTTACTAATAAATTCGTTGAAAAGGGTTTATATAAAAAGATAATAGGTGCTGTACCCCATTACACAGCAATGCCTCCTTATGCAGCTTTAGTTAATCAATTGAAGAAATTTAAATTTTTCATATCTGACATTAAAGAGAATGTGCCTCCGCAATTAAACGCCTCTTTTTCAAAAATACAAGAAAAAGCTGAAGGCGTTGAAAAACTAAAAGAATTTACAGTTTTTATGAAAAAAGCTAGTGAAGATGTGACAAATGAGTTCCAAATACACACGGCGGATTTTGAAGATGTGGTATCAAATATTGAGAAAATAAAAAATATTTCCCAAGATATCGATTCTATGGGGGAGTCAGTTAAAGGCGTGTTAGATAAGCAGATATCCGGATTTAGAGATAAATTTGAGTCAGTTCATACAAAAATCTCCGAAAGCATGAATCAGCAAATTGAGGGTTTGACAGAGGATTTCGAAGCTATTAACCAGAGAATTTCCAAGGGTATGGATTTCCAAATTAATGAACTCTCAGGACATTTTAAAACTATTGATGAAAAAATCTCAGACATAGTACGAAATCAAATCGTCGAGCTAACCACGCAAATTGAAAACATGAAGAACAAAATATCCAAAAACCTCGAAAAACTCCAATTGGGAGTACTTCAACAAACTGTAGACCTGGTAATAGAGCAAGTGTTTATTGTATGGTTAGAAGAGATGGCAGAAACTCTATATAACCAATTACAAGACATAAAAAAGGTCACTAACGACGGGTTAGTTAAAACTACGATTGGTTTGAAGCGACAAAACAAACTTATAGAACAAACGAACAAAGATGGATTAGTTAAAACATCTATTGGACTTAAAAGGCAATTAAAAATGGTGGAAAAACTTATACAAGACGCCTTAACAGATATAACTTCTCAGTTTAATCTTGTGTTGTCTACAGAGCTGAAAAAATCAATCGATGGTACTATAAGTAATATAGAAGAAATCACGGCAAACACGACAAACTCTGGAGAACAAATAAAACAAATATTTAATGTTATAAGTGAGAGCTTTAACGAAGTAATATTTGCGGCAGAAGCGAAGATAACCGGTATTTCAGCAGAAGTTTTACATGCTTTCGACGAATTAAAGAGTATTTTTTCCTCTCAAGTTATTAATACATTGGTAGAAGTTTTGGATAAAATACTTTCTAGAGTTGAATTGTCGGAATCAACCACTAATCAATTTTGGAATCAAGCGAAAAAAGTATCTTTGTTTACGATGAAAGACATCTGGTTCATTCGCTCCGAAGAAGGCGCAAAAGCTCAGATTAACGAAGAAATCCAAAAGGCAAAAGCAAAATCGTTAATGATTGTCCCGAATTTAACAGACATCAACCTGGACATTATTAAATCCCTGCCTGGACGTATAAATGTGCGTATAGCAGCATTCATAGATAAATCGTTAAAAGAACACTTAGAAATATTAGAAGTGCTCGATCAATATCCAAATGTGTCCTATCGGCATCGAGAAACTAAAGATCTATGGGGAATTAATAAGGACTACGAAGAAGTGGTAATATGCGTTATTTCGGAATCAAATATCGATGGAGTTAAGCAAACTGAAATAGCGGGAATTGGAAGCGGTATTCAGGAACATATAAAAATTTTTGTCCCAATTATTGAAGACGCGTGGTTAAATGCTCGTAAAATCTAAGTAAATTTTTTAATCTTTTTTGTTCATATTATCATAACATACATTTACTATATAGTAAAGATTTAAAATTGCGTCATTCATATAACATATGGAAGACTATTCTATTTTAAAATAGGGTTTTTTTACAACAAATCACAAAGAAATTGGGTTATGCAAATATGCAAACGTTCCAAAAAGTTTTAAAAATTATAGTTGGAGGAGATGGGGGCGTTGGAAAGACTACTCTCCTTAAACAATTTTGCTATGATCAATATTGTGACGATCAAACTCTTACAGTAGGGAATGAGATTTTTGTGAAAAAAGCTAAAATAGAAGAACACCCGTTATTTTTACAAATATGGGACTTGGGAGGACAAGACAGGTTTCGCTTTATGCTAAGTGAATTTTTAAAAGGGGCTGCTGGAGCAATTATCGCGTTTGATGTTAAACGGAGGAAATCGTTTTTAGATTTAAAAGAATGGATTCAAATGTTTAGAGAAACGAACGACGAGCTTCCAATCTTATTAATAGCTACTAAGAAAGATTTAGGATATCATCCCACGTTAAATGAAGATATCGCTAAATCTTTAGTTGAGGAATATGGTTTGATTACTTTCGTAGAAATATCCTCAAAAGATAATCTTAATGTAGATCTGCCTTTCAAAGTACTGTTAAAGCACCTAATGGATTGCAATGAGGAGAAGATTGATTTTGTAAATTAAATCCATTAGTAAAAGTAATAAGTAGTTATTTCATTAATTTCTTGTAGCAATGGTAGAGGAAAAAACCATTTTTGCAGATTGTTCAGTATGTAAAAAGCGAATAGAAATTAAAGTCCCTGTGCATTTAGCTGAAGATCGAGAATATTACCCGTTCGAATTTATTAACATTCACGGAAACCCAGAACACGCACTTATGTTATTTATAGACAAAAATCTTACAATTAGAGATACCATGGTATACGAAGATCTACACATTCTTAAAGAACGCAAAAAACCAATGGATGTGTGGGACAAAATTTGTAGCGTATGCAAAATGGAAATTGACTTGGAATTAGAAACCGTGAGAAAATGCGTTAATGGACATTCAATTCACGAGGATTGTTACAATGAATGGATTAAACACTCAAGTTCGTGCCCTAAATGTAAAAAACCCCTCATCGAATAATCCATTAAAATCTCTCATTTTGGAAACTGGGGTTATTTACCCTAAGTTCAGTAGAATCGTCTGGCTTGTGTTTAAATCTTATTCAATCAAAAAAACCCTCTAATTTTAATATAATTATCATCTTAACATAGAATATTTACCCTACATTTAAATCGAAGATATTACATTATAATACTACTAAATACTCTTAATTTATAAATTAGAATTTGTCAACATGGAACATGTATATAAAATAGTAGTCGCTGGAGATGGAGGAGTAGGAAAAACTACTTTTATTAACTACTATATATACAAAGAATTTAAACCCGACACAAGGTTGACAGTGGGTGTAGACTTTTATCCGAAGACAGTGAAAATCCACAACAAAGAGTTTAAAATTATGTTGTGGGATTTAGGGGGGCAAGAACGATTTAGATCCTTACATAAATCTTTTGTAGAGGGTGCAAATGGTGCAGTCTTTATGTTTGATCTATCAAATCTCGGTACTTTGAACAATATTGAGCAATGGCTTGAAATAATTCGAACTGATAACCAAGAAGCTCCTATATTACTTGTAGGATCTAAATACGATTTGCTCGTAGACGAAGAAGACGATTCTAATTTTAAACTAGTAGTAGATTACGCTTTAGAAGTTAAGGAACAATATAATTTATTCGATTTTATTGTCACATCTTCTAAGATTGGATACAATATCGATAATACATTTTATGTGCTTCTCGAAAAAGCAGAGAGTATTTACCGTCGTCAAGCAGTATTTAAACAATTTGATATTAATTGATGGATTTATTTAAATCCAATTTTAATAAGAACAAACTTGTAAACAATATTTTTGAATGCATATATAAGTCTTATATTTCATTTATACCATATAATTATAATAAAAGAAATTAAAATGAATAGCAATGCTACAAGCGATTTTGTGTTATAAGTTTCACATCGGTTCTGTAAAATCCGGTGAGATTGAACCTGAATTCATTCCTATAAAACTAATATTTAATAACGAACAATATTCCCAAGATGATTACAGTGGATTAATTAGTTCCAAAGATGTCTTTGGAATTTTTTACCAACATACTACAGGAGTTTTTATAAGTAAAGGTGCGTTCAACAATTATTTTGTCGGACGATTAAAAGAAACTCCTTTCCAAGTCATTTCCTGTTTCAGACAAGAGATAGATCGTAGTCAATTTATGACTCTTTCAATTTTCGAATTAAGCGATGATGTAGAAATATTCGAAGATATCATAAAAAAAATGGCATCTAAGCTTGAACCTTTTTTTCAAGAGTATTTAAAACTTGGTAATAAGGCAATAGGGAGAGCTAAGGAAAAATTGGAAGAAAACTTCGCAAAAGAACTAAATTTTGGCGTATTTCAAGTGGAACGGCTCTCTAATTTAGATAAACTGCAGAAATTGGCATTAATATTTCAAAGCGAAGAACGCACCAAAATACTTGAGATATTAAGGGAAAGACCCGTTTCGAAAAAACAATTAAGAGATAAATTAGAGAGAACTCATTCAAATGTAAATGTTGACCTATTACTTGAACCGTTTCTAGAGCTAAATTTGGTCCGAAGAGATTGGATTAAAGGGACAAGGGATAAGAAGACCGGACAGATAAGTCACCAAGGAGAATATTTCTTTTTGGTTAAGGATGTTATTCTAACTCGATTACCAAACAAAAAAATCATAGGAAGTTTAAAAAATACGACCGAATATGTTTACATGAAATACGAGTCAAAACTGAAAGAATACTTTACTAGTTATGATCCTAATCAACAAGAAAACGAAGATATCGGAGCTTTAGCTAGCATGTTATTAATACCTGACTGCTTTGACCTCTATTCTTTAATGAAAGAGAAATTTTACAAGAAAAAGAAAGTTCCTAAAATGTTTTCCGATTTTGTTGAGGTGGATATCATCTTAAAAATCATGGAAGAAGTAGGTGTTATCATCACATTAAAAGATGATGAAGATGAGGAGTGGATTATTTTATTTTCCGAGATCGTTCCAATTGTTCTGTTCCCAGAGTATTCTCTTCCAAAAATTATTCAAGCGTATAAATCTGACGATATAGAAACATCAATATCCTATGAAATCGCTAGAAAGGCTATAGATTTAATGGAAGTTACATATTATGAGAAATTAGCTTTTTAAGGGGATTTTCTTAAACCTCTTAAATTTACTTCATCTCGTTGAAACAAGAATAAAACCAATATTAAAACTTAAATTTATCAAATTTTGAAAGGATATCTCTTATACTAATTTGATAACTCACTTTCTCTAATAATAAAGAAAAGGCATTGTCAATATTATATCCAATTTTAGAGGAAGTATATATTAAATCGAAAAGCTCGTATTCTTCTTTCATCCATAGGGCCTCTTCTTTAATTGCATCAGCTACTTCTTCATCAAAGTTTAAAATTAAATCGTATTTCGCTCCAACTAAAAGGATGGGAATATCGCCACAATTGCGTCTAACAATATTTAACCATTCCTCGATGTGATACAAAGTTTGTATTCTTGACATATCAAACATGCAAATAGCTCCCAAGGATCCCCCAATGTAGCTATCGTGTAAAGCTAGAAACCGCTTTTGGCCACCAACATCCCAAAAAATCACTCTATATTCTTTATTTTTTACTTGCATGCGTTTATTAAAGAATTCCACCCCAATCGTCATACTTGCGTTTCGTAAATATTCTCCATGAACATATCTGTGTAAGAGGGTCGTCTTCCCAACACCTCCATCCCCAACCACTACGATTTTAAAAAGATCTTGTTTTATCTCCACAGAACTCATTGTATTTCAGTTGGTATCAATTTTTCTCTAAAATCAACCCTTTTTTACTACGAACTAATTATTATTGATTACATAATAAATATGGCTTTTTTACATAAAAATGTTGAGTTTTATACAAGAATTTAAACCTATTATGTAATATCAAGTAAAACTATAATAAATCGTTTTCTTTTATAATTCCTTTATAATGATCCCTTTCTCTTCTTAGAACTTTAATTTCTTTTTTCAATTCAATTATTTCGTCGTCTAAGTCTGCGGCTGGGGGTGGTTGCTGACTTTTTAGGCGTTTTAGCTCAAGTTTTAAATCTGCAATCGTAGATAAATGGAGATTATTATCTTCGGAGGATTTCATTAAATCCTTGCTTGTTTGCTCTAAATCATTTTTGAGAGCTTCGCTTTTTGATTTGATTTCTCTATTTTCATTGTCCATTTTCTCCAATTTAAATCGGATTTCTGCGTTTTCTTTTTTAATTTGATCCATTTCTTCTGTTACGGTTTTATTCTTGGAAGTTAGCTGTTCCACCTTTTCTAATAGTTGCTCGTTTTTAATATTGAGTTGTTCGAATTTAAAATTCGAATCTTCTAAACTTTGATGTTGAGATTTTTGATATTCTTTAAAATTTTGGCTCTGGTTTTTTAAATCTTCTAATTGTATGCGTAATTCGTTGTTTTCAACCTTTAATTTGCGATTTCTTGTCATCAACTCCTCGATCTCTATTAAATAACTCGAAATTCGGACTTTCGAATCTTGAATCTCTTCCTGCGAATTAACATCGACTCCTTGTGAACCACTTGGAACTAAATTTTGCTCAGGGAATTTTTTAGATATTTCTTCCAATTCGCTTTTCAACCTTTTAGCTTTTTCCTCCTTTTCAGATTGCTCAAATGCCTGTGCGGCGATTTTACCTGTTAATTCTTTTATTTTCACATTCTTAACTTGAAGAAGTTCCTTTAATTCCTTATTTTCTTTCTCTAGTAAGGACTTCTCTAAATTGTCCAGATCATTATTTTGTTCTTGTATTGGGATCACTACTCAAGTTATTCTCTTAATTTAAAAATAGAATTATATCGTATTAATTAATTGGTATTTCAAAATAAAATTGAATTGCTCACTAAAATATGAACGGTATTTTAAGAATTAGGAAGATCTAATTATTATTTTCCTCTACGTCGATTGCGATTTATATATTCTTTAAGATCTTCGTAAAGAAGTTCAATGTTATACTCTGGCCAATATTGATTCCTAAATCGGAATTCTGCGTAAGAGGCATCCCATAAGAGAAAACCAGAAATTCTCGCACCATCTTCCATCCCTGTTCTAATAATATAGTCAACTTCGGGAAATTCTGCAGTGTATAAATGATTTTTTACTAAATCACAATCAATTTTACATGGATCTACATTCGCTTGTACTACTTTTTTCATTGCATCAACGATTTCTGCTCTACCATCATACATTACGAGAACATTGACAAAGTTTTTGTTGTGATTTTTAGTAAATTCGTGTAATTCATCAACTTTTCGTTTAACATCATCTGGAAGGAGTTCTAATCGGCCTATTACCTGAAACCTGACTTGTTCGTCAACCACTATTGGTTCGGCCATAATGGCATCGATAGCAATCGAAATTAACTTGTAAATATATTTTAGCTCTGTTTTACTTCTTTTTATAGCGTTTTCAAGCGAAAGTGCATATATAGAAAGATATTTGATGCCTGCATCAAAAAAGCCGAACATTACTTCTTTAAGTGTTTCATATCCCGTATAATGACCTACTTTAATATCTACCGAATTTTTCCTAGCCCACCGTCTATTCCCATCGGGAATAATACCCACATGCATGTCTTCTGGGAAAGTACCCTTAAGTTCTTCTAATCTACTCGACATTGTTCATATCCACAGTATTTTCAATTCATATAATTCAGTAAAGATACCGATTAAAACGAAACATAAACACATTACCCACTTTAATAAGATGATTAATATGTTTAATTGTTAATTATAGTTATAAAATTAATTCTTGTATTAAACTTTATTTAAAAAATAAACGATTGTATTAATCTTTTTTGGCTAATTCTTTTGTGCGTTTTGCACGAACATCTATAAAAGAAATTCAAAATAAATTAATAAATCGGTTCTACCTTCATTCAAATAAAATAGTCAATCATGTAGATCAATATTTTTGAGTCCTAAGTGAATAGATGTGAAAGTGAATTATTCAATTGAAGTAATCGAAAACTTCTTTAACCTTAGGTATTTAAAAATAATATAAGAACAACTAGTTGTAATTTCAATTTAGACATGCTAGATATACTTCTAATACAACATACCGAAACCAGCGTAAATCTTTTGGAATATCGACAAGAAAAAACAAGCTTAGAACGAGTTCATTCTGATATTTTTACAGGATTTTTATCTGCAATACAAAATATAACTAAGGAATTAAATATTGGTACCGTCATTTTAATCTCAACGGAAGGAGCCAGAGGTCATAACTGCATAATAGTGCACAAATATCCTATAAACGTTATTATGTTGGTAGATCAAGACGATCCTATAGATGTCTGGAGAGAACAAGGGCACACAATTGCTAAAAGATTTATAGCAGAGTTTGGAACGGAATTCAAATCTCACTATGTTTCTCAATTTGAGAAATTTGTTCCAATACTTAAAGAATTATGCGCAACACACAATTATTGCGAATAAAGCCCTCTAACTCATTTATCTAGCTTTAATGTAGTACGCTACATCTCCGTAGCTTATGATATCTCGTTCTTCCTTTTCAAAATTAAAAACTCTGTTAAGGGCTTCTATTAGGTTCAAGTAATCGTTATCTTCGAGAGTAGTTACAAAAAAGGCTTCTTCTGACCATTTATCCCATGTTTCGAAAAAGTTAATGTAATAATATTGGCTATTTCGGGAATGAGAAATGTAAACAACGCTAATCTCCTTTAAACTTATACTTACAAAACCTTCTTTCATTCGTTCCTTTTCAATGGTTTCTTTGTATATTTTAGTTCGAAAATAAAAAAAAGATAATTGAATCCATCTATTTTCAGTAATTATATAAAATTCCTTAAATTTTTTCAAATCGCGTGTTTCAAGCTTTAAAATCCTTTATATTCGTTTAATATCGTTTAAATTTTTAACCAAATAATTAGTTGGACAAAATATCAAAACTAAAAACATACATACAGTAACAATTAGTATAAGAAGTTCGTCTTCGCTTTGATATAAAAATACAGAAACGATAAATGTCGCTATCAATGAAATTGATAATAAATAGATTATAATTGTGAGAGCTAATTGCCTTTGAAAATCCCTCAATTTATTTTCAATATCAGTTTTCTCCCACAATATTCTCTCTTCGTTTCCGATTACCGATTTTATTTGTTCGAATGGCACAATCTGAAGATAAAATTTTTCTTTAATAAATAATTAGTCGTCTATCATATTACTAGTTAAAGCTAGTAATGCGAGTTCCGTAGATTCTCTGGCTTCCTTAACTGAGGTCATGCCAATCGTCACTGAGCAGATATTATGGTTTTTTATGTAATCAAACGCGACTTTTGCGGTCATATTACCTGCAGCCAATGTTTTCATTCCAATGAAATAGCAATCCTTGCGGTCATTGACTAGGATTTCTAACTTATTTTGGTCTCCCATAAAAAGTCCGATTTCGTTAAACGGTATTAAAAACACTTTTACTTCAGGAAGGTTGGAAAAAACGAATTCAAGAGTAGAAATCGGGCTGTGGACTGCAACACCGGGAATTACCCCTCGAGAAGAGACCTCTTCGACCAATTTCGAGAGTTTTAGCCTCTTCTTATCGGATACTATACCATGGACAAAAATTATATCGGCTTCGGCTTTTATAAGTTCCTCAATCATGGGATCAGGTCCAGGATATGTTGAGCCAGTGATGATAAAATCTGCTCGGGTGTCTTTCATAACCTTAGCAGCTTCAAGAATCTTACCGCTTGGAATTACTTCTATTCCACGCTCTCCCGTACCGTAAGATGCTTCCAAAATTTTAATCATGGCTTGAGTATTATGCAAAAATTTGTGTCTATATTCGTTTACTTTTATCCCAAATTGTCCAGCACCAATCCAAGGTGAAGTTCCCACCATTACCTTAGGAATAGGAGCTCCCATAACTTCTATAAAAATAGCTAAATCCCTAATTGTGTTAATATATAAATACCCGTTTATAGATAAACCTATAAACGAATTCGACCGATTAATTTTAAGATTTACTTTTTTCTTATTTAAACTTAATTCTCTATTTTTACGAGTATGAAAGTTTATAAAGAAAAGCAGAGTTTTCCGAGTATGAATAGTTATGGAACGATTTCATACCTTTCCTACGAGTAAATATTAGAAATATCTCTCTATAGGTAAATTTTAAAAGAGAATGTGCTCTATTAGTAATAATTATTTTAATTAAATATTTATTTAATCAAACGTTTTCTATTTAAAACGCTGGATTAACACGTATAACATTCAAGATAACTTTAAAATAAGTGGTTTAGATGATTGGAAACGATTACTTATTCACAAATATTGGTATAGATAGTATATCCTTTCACGCTCCAAGATACTTTTTAGACATTGAAGAATTGGCACTAGAGCGACAAGTCGATCCTAACAAGTACAAGAAAGGATTGATGCTAAGGGAAATGCGTTTACCTGCGGTAAACGAGGATATTATTTCAATAGGATTGAAAGCGGGGTACAACGCATTAACTCGCGGTAATATAGACCCTAAAGAAATTGATGCGATTTTTGTTGGTACAGAAACTATAACTTACGCGGTTAAATCTGTATCTAATATTTTTGCCGAATTGTTGGGAGTAAATCCCAATTCCATCACGCAAGATATTTATAACGCTTGTGCTGGTGGTACATTAGCGGTGTTAAACGCTATTGGATTAATAGAGCAAAATATCATAAATAAAGCCTTAGTGATAAGCGCAGATATTTCATCCTATCAAATGGCATCCCCAAGCGAACCTACTCAAGGATCTGGGGCGATTGCTATGGTAATTTCTAGAAATCCGCGAGTTGCTACCTTTAGTAGACGATTTGGCAAGGTCTCGGGAAATGTAAACGATTTCTTTCGACCTGCCAACGAAATAAATGCTCAAGCATATGGTCATTATTCGGTAGAAACCTATAAAGACTTTCAATTAAAAGCCTACGACGATTTAGTTAACAATATTGGTGATTTCTACTCCGATTACTTTGTATTTCATGCCCCCTTCTCTAAACTACCTTTAAAATGTATGCAACACATAATAGAAAAGCGTTGGATATATAATATCAACAATTTATTGCAATTTAAGAAAGACGAGTTTAAATCCTCGTTGTTCAAAAAAATTGATTCCTTTATGCACGACATTAGTGTTTTACCTGAATATCTGTATTTAAAACTCAAAGAAAGAGGACTCTCCTCCAGTCGTCTGGAAAAAGTATCAAATTGGTTGATATCAAATGTAAAACAAAAAGTTTTACCCCAACTTAGAGTACCAATGTTTTTTGGAAATTCGTACAACGCTGCCGTATGGGCTCAGATTACCTACTTACTTGAAAACCTTGCTAAGGTAAACGATACGATATATTTCGGAAGCTATGGCTCTGGGGCAACCTGTATATCTGGTTTACTAAAAGTTAAATATGGATTTATGAGCGTAATGGATAACGGTCCAAAAGTAGAAGACTACATTAACAATAAAGAAAAACGTAGCGTAAAGGAGTATGAATTGATAAAACAAGGAATGGTTCAACCAGAAGTAATCCTAGGGAAAATTGTTGAGGATCAAGATAACGACGATAGAGGATTCACGCTTCACTTCTGCGATGAAGGGTGCATAATCCCCAATATAGATGGTTTAAATTATTGCCCCAAAGGGCATAGTGGCTTTCACGAGCGATTCTTTCCTCTATACGCTACTTTAGATTCAGATCCTATCGCAGGATGTCTGGACACCTTAGATTTTTTTAAAAAAGATTTAGTGCCAATTGATGGCACTCTTCAAACGATTAAAAAAGGCACTGCTCTCGAGTACGAAATACGAAGAGTACAAACGAAGGAAGAAAGAGAATGTAAGACTCCTTCGCTACTCAACTGGTCTCCAGTTTATGTTGCAAGAATCAGTGCACTTTAATAGTTATTCCACCATAATTTTTTTATTTTTTGCGTTTTATTCAAAAGCTACTAAGTCTTAAATAGAATTATTAAACTTTTTTACTACTAATAAAAAAGAAAATATAATTAACAAATTTAAACGGCGAAAAAATGAATTTTAGGGAATTTATTGATAAGATCGACCAAGAGAGGGTATTAAAAAAAACAGATAAAGAAGTTTCAACCAAACTTGAAATATCCGGTATCTTGAAAGAGTTAGAACCAACCCCTGTTCTTTTTAACAATGTGAAGGAATCAAATTTTAGGGTCTTAGGAAACGCGTTTTGTACCAAAAATATGATCGCTTCGTATTTCGGAGTGACACCCGCAGATCTTATCCCATTGTTAACAAAAGCGATTGATAACTATAAGAAGCCAGAAATAATCTCGAACCCTCCCTGTCAAGAAGTTATAGAGCCTATAGTGGACTTAGATACTTTGCCAATTTTACTTCATTGTGAGAAAGACGGTGGTCCATACATCAGTTCAGCGGTAGTGGTGTCTAAAGATCCCGAATATGGGCAAAACTTAGACTTTCATCGCGCAATGCAATTTTCTAAAACTGAATTTGCCACTCGTGTGGTTAAGGGAAGAAATTTTTACACATTCCTTGAGAGAAACAAAGAGGTTGAAGTAGCATTCTGCATTGGAAACACTCCAAATATACTTATAGCTGCAGCTACATCGGTAAATATTGGTATAGACGAGTTACAAATTGCTAACGCATTGGAGCCAATCAGAGTTACAAAAGCCAAATCTGTAGATTTAGTGATACCTGCTGACTCAGAATTTATAATTGAAGGAAAAGTATATATGGAAAAACGGCACTCCGAGGGACCTTTCGTAGATCTTACAGAAACTTACGACATGCTGAGAGAAGAACCAATATTCGAGGTTACCAAAATCACCCATCGAAAAGACGCTATTTGGCAGGCGTTATTACCGGGAGCTTTAGAACATAAAATATTAATGGGTATGCCAAGAGAACCTACTATCTTTAAAAAGGTCAACGAGTCAGGAGTCAAGTGCTTAGATGTAAATATAAATCCAGGAGGTTGTTCTTGGCTTCATGCTATCGTTCAAATCGATAAGAGGCAAGAGGATGATGGAAAAAAGGCCATAAATAACGCATTTTTAGGCCATACCAGTTGTAAGCATGTGTTTGTGGTTGATAAAGACATCGATATTTACGATCCTTTATCCGTAGAATGGGCGATGGCTACCAGGTTTCAGGGAGATGTCGACATGATAGTGAAGGATAAAGAACCTGGAAGCAGCTTAGATCCTAGTGCGGAACCAGGCACAAAAATGACAACGAAAATAGGTTTTGACCTGACTGCTCCTCTTGTCACTAAAGGTAAGAGCTTTAATAAAGCGGATTTTCCCACAGTAAATATTGATAAATATTTTTAAAAAGTGAGTTGATGGTATGAATCTAACAGAAGAAGAAAAAGAAATGCTCGATGGTAAGTATGGTAAAGCCGTACAAAAATCTATGGAAATTTTAACAACACTAGGGGATATTTACAACGCAGACAGTTTAATTGATGTCTACAGCGTCCAGATTTCAGGAGTTAGTTACGCGAATTTAGGTGAAGCGGGACTGGAGTTTCTCTCGGAAATGGCTGAGGATGGCAAAATTAGAGTGCTAACTACCCTGAATCCCGCGGGTATGGATCGGAACAACTGGCAAAATTTGGGTATTAGCGAAGATTTTGCGATAAATCAGAATCGCGTTATTGATGCTTTCAGTAAAATGGGAATAATAACAACTTGTACCTGTACTCCCTATTTAGTCGGAAATGTTCCACACTACGGGCAACATATAGCATGGGCAGAAAGTAGCGCGGTTTGCTACGCCAATTCAGTCATCGGGGCGCGAACTAATAGAGAAGGTGGTCCAAGTGCTCTCGCAGCTGCGCTTACCGGTAAAACTCCAAATTACGGCTATCATTTAGAAAAAAACCGGCATGGAGAAGCTCTGTTTAGTGTAAAAGTAAATATTGAAGGAACTGATCAATTTGGAGTGTTAGGGAAAATAATTGGCGATAAAATAGGAGAATTTAAGAAAAAAATACCTTATATTACTGGAATCGATTCTGCCACCGTTGAGGAGCTTAAGTCGTTTTGCGCGTCAGTCGCCACATATGGCGGTGTGGGCTTATTTCACATGGAAGATATTACCCCCGAGGCGTACAAATACTCCAAACCTACATCGCTTTCTTATGAGATTACTCAAGAAGTATTTAATAAAGCAAAATCTGATCTGATAGATGAGGACGCAGAGATTGATTTCGTTAGTATTGGTTGCCCTCACGCGTCAATTCGTGAAATTTCTCAGTTAGCGATCCTTTTAGATAGAAAAAAAGTGAATAAAGAGTTTTGGATTACGACTGGGCGCCCAACCAAGAAGATAGCAGACGAAATGGGATACACAACTATTCTTGAAGATGCAGGAGTGAAGTTTGCGGCGGACACTTGTTGCGTCGTTGCTCCTATCAAAGGAAGGTTTAAAGGAATGATGGTTGATTCTGCTAAAGCTTGTTATTATGGAGCAGCAAGGCATAAGTTTAAAGTTAAAATTGGAACAGTAGAAGAATGTGTTGAGGAGGCATTAAAATGAAGTTATCAGGAAGAAAAATATATAAAGGAACAGCTTCTGGGAAAACTCTTGTTACCAAAGATGGGATATCGTTTTATGGGGGAGTGGATCCTGAAACTGGAGAAGTGGTCGAAGTAGGTCATGAATTAGAAGGTCAATCAGTTACAGGGAAAATTTTAGTGTTCCCGTCAGGAAAAGGTTCTACGGTTGGTTCGTATACCATGTATCGCATGAAGAAAAGTAATACTGCTCCATTAGCGATTGTAAACGAATCAATCGATACTATAATTGCTGTAGGATGCATTATTAGCGAAATTCCGTGCGTGGATATGATAGATATTAGTAAGATTGAAAACAATCAGGAAATAACGGTTAACGGAACGGAAGGTTTTATCGAAATCAAGGAGTAAATAGGTAAAAAAAATGGGAACAGGATTAGGGTATGGCAAAACCATTTTATTTGGTGAGCACTTTGTTGTATACGGATTAGCGGCAGTTGCATCTGCATTAGGATCTAAAACAATTGCCAAGGTTGAAGTTGAAGAAGGAAATGGATGGGAGGTAATTGATAATCGGTTAGCAACTCCTGGATATAAAGATAAGAAGTTTAACGAGGCGCAGCAAGCCATTAAAAATGTAATTGAGCATTTAAAGATTGATACTATTAATCAGCGATTAACAATAACTTTTGAGGGAGACTTAGTCGCAGCTAGTGGAGTTGGAGCGTCCGCAGCGCAATGTACTTCTCTTGCTCGAGCGTTAAATGACCAATTTAATTTGAATTTGGACGATGAAAAAGTAAACGAAGCCGCATATTATGGAGAAACCGCTTACCATGGCACCCCGTCTGGAATTGATAATACTGCTTCTACTTATGGAGGATTAATTTGGTTTGAGAAAAATCTTAGTGGAGGCAAAAACAAAATCGAGCGCTTAAGTGCTGGCCAAAAGATGTACCTCGTTATAGTGAATTCAGGAATAACAGCCTCAACGGTCGAAGTCGTCGGAGATGTTAAGAAATTAAAGGAGGCTAATCCTGAAAAATTCGAAATAATCTTTGAAGAATACCGTAATATTGCCAATGACGCCAAAAAAGCATTATTAAAAGGAGATAAAGATACAGTGGGGACACTTATGAATCAAAATCATAAACTATTGCAAGAGATTACAGTTTCAGGAGATATTAACGATAATATCGTTAATACGGCACTAGAAAACGGAGCCTTAGGCGCTAAAATGACTGGGACGGGCAGAGGGGGTCTTGTAATAGCGCTAGCGTTCGATGAATCTAATCAAAAGAAAATTTCTCAAGCAATTGAAAACCAAGGTTTCACCACATGGAATACCACTATCGGTTAAATTATTAATATTTTTAATATATATTAACTCAGAATTACATTTTGCTCTTTATTTTTGGGTAATTTAAAGTGATTGATACAACTCAAATTTATCTGTTAAAGCTAGGGGGGAGTCTCCTCACTGAAAAAGACACCCCATTTTCCTTAAGAAAGGATATTATTGATAAAGCAATTACTCAAATAATCGAATCCAAGAAGAAATTAATAGTTATCCATGGAGGAGGTTCCTTTGGTCACCCATTAGCTAAGAAATACGATATCTCAAAAGGAATAAATCCTAGCGTGGATGATCAAACACTTGGTTTAGCAGAAACCCATGATGCAATGATTAAACTTAACTCGTACATCGTTCAAGCCTTTTTAAAAAGAGGGCATCCCACAATCTCAATCCAACCCTCAAGCATTTTTATAAAAGACTCTCAAAATATAACTCAAAGTTGCTTAGACACTGTTGAAGTTATTCTAGACATGAATTTAATGCCAATACTATACGGAGACATCGTTTTTCATCGAGACGGGAATTTTTCTATTCTATCGGGAGATGAAATAGCATTAGAGTTATGTAAGAATTTAAAAAAATACGCTATCCGGAGGGTAATATTTACCATGGAAGTAGATGGGATTTATCTTGTAGATAGCGACGGTAACAATGTTCTTGCAAAAACCCTATACTCCGATGAATTAGGAGATATTAAACTTGCGAACATAAAATCAAAAATCGATGTTACTGGTTCAATAACAGGAAAGCTTGAAGAAATAAAGGGAGTATGCGAATATGGTATACCAATACAATTAATCAATGGGTTAAAAGAGGACGCCATATTAAAAGCTTTAAGCGGCGACGATTCTATAGGGACAAATATTATTAAAAAAAATAATCCCACCATTAGATTTACTAATGAGGTAAATTTGGGGCAGAACTTTTCTAAAGGTTATCTTCGGGACGACTCAATTGAGAGTAGAAAGTTAGAGCACATAAAGATTCCTCTCGAATACGATGTACAACATAGGACAAACTATTTCGATGATGTTGAACTTATTCATCAAGCATTACCAGAAATAAGTTTTCTCGATATTGATCTATCGGTTCCCTTTTTTGGAAAACATGTATCTGCTCCGATATGTATCTCAGCCATTACAGGAGGTCATCCAATCTCAAAAGCTATTAATGAAATCTTAGCTAGAGCTGCAGAAAGCGAAAAAATTATTATGAGCGTGGGAAGCCAGAGAGCGGGATTAATCGATCAAGAAGGATATGATACATTCTCAGTGGTAAGGCAAGTTGCTCCTAGCATTCCAATTATAGGAAATATAGGGATAGGGCAATTGAGTTCTCAACATTTCGACATGGAAGATTTTAAACGCTGCGTAGAAATGATCCGAGCCGATGTTATTGCGATTCATTTTAATGCGTTACACGAGTTAATGCAAGACGAAGGCGACATCTCATTCGACTTCTTTTACGAGAATTTTAAGGAACTCAGAAAAACTTTCTCGATACCGATAATTGCCAAAGAGGTAGGAAGCGGAATAAGCGGAAATCTAGCAAGGAAACTAGACTCTATCGGTTTTGATGGGTTCGATGTTGGAGGTGCGGGTGGAACTAGTTTTGCCGCGATAGAAGCAAAGCGAACGAAAACTCAAAGTAGTTTCTCTCGTTTGCCAGCTGATACATTTAGAGAGTGGGGGATACCCACTCCTGTTAGTATTTTGAAAGTTAGAGATGTGACTCAAAAACCCATTATCGCTACTGGAGGTTTGAGAAATGGAGTTGACATAGCTAAAGCTATTATGCTTGGGGCAGATATAGGTGGATTTGCATTTAAGTTTCTGCGAACCTCTTGGTCTGATTTAAACAAAAATACTAGTGAAAATTCTATAAAAGAGATAAGAACCCTTAAAAACGAACTGCAATCTTCGCTTTGGTTAACCCAGCATAAAAACATCGCTGCAGCTAAAGAAAACCGTAGCACTTATGTAATATTAGGTAAATTATTTCAGTGGTTAAATCAATAAACACATAGTAGACTCTACAATTGTGGCCGAAGAACTAAATGGACCAGTTCTGGGAATAGATGGATGCTTAAACGGTTGGTGTTGCGTAAGAATTGAGAATAATATGCAAGTTACCGTGAGAATTTTTCATAATTTAAATGAACTCTGGGAGGAGAACAACGATTCGGGCATGGCTCTAATAGATATGCCCATTGGTCTTAAAAGTGGGAATAACCCCTCTCGCAAGTGTGATAAAGAAGCGAGGAAAATACTATTAAAAAGAAGCTCGAGCATCTTCCCAACCCCTTCCAGAGAGATTTTAGGGATGTCTACTTATCAAGAAGCGAATATTGAGAGTAAGAGATTAACGGGAAAAGGTATATCTAAGCAAACTTGGAACATAATGCCAAAAATTAAAGAGCTAGATCTATTTCTAAGGAATAATCGAGTTATTGTGCCGAAATTTCAAGAATCTCATCCCGAGGTGTGCTTTATTCTGCTAAACAATAAGGTTCCCTTAAAGTTCAACAAGAAAACGCCTGAAGGTGTGAAAGAACGCATAAAAATAATTAAGCTAAATTGGTTCGATCAGATATTTTCCTTTAAACTAATTAAAGACACTTTAAAAGGTCAAAAAGTAAAAACTGACGATTTACTTGATGCGATTATACTTGGAATAGTTGCCTTAAGAGGAAAAGACTCAATTCAATTCTTGCCAAAGGATTATAACATAGATTCAGAGGGTCTTCCCATGAAATTAGCAATTCCGGGGTGTAATCCCTCTTTTCAGAAAGGGTTTTAATTATTAAATTAACTTTTGATTAATTCACCTTTCTCAATCATTTTATTTACTTTTAGCGGAAGATAAAATACAATAAAACTTATTCCTATTTGGAAAATTACCATCCAGAAGAGTGTTATAGTCAGATATGTGTGTAAATACTTGAATAAAAAGAACATTTGAAAAATGAGGATTAGTAAGTATAGAACTCCGTATATCCTAACTTTATCTAATGAAAGTTTTAACTCACTCAATCTATAATTCAAATTATGCGATTTACGAAAGCCAAACCCGTGAATTAAGAATATCAATAGAAATAGAATGTCTAGTACATTTAACAACATAATCATAGTAAAATCTACTTTAGGAGTGTAGTCGATGTAATAGAAGGGATTTGCCGAAATACTATTTGCAAGTTGTCCAATCATAACAAACGCAAAAAATAGAGAAAAAATAACCAACGATATTAATCCATCAAAAAGTTCGTTTTCTTCCATCTGAGCTATTTAAATAAGAACAATTGGTTGAGCTTTAGCATTAATTTTTATATTGCCTTATAAATTCATCAACTTCTTTATAGGATTTATCTACTAAAATCTGAATATCTTCCTTCGTAGCATTGTCAATGTGAATTCCCACAACTAATATCACTTTCCTTTTTAATTGTTTAGCAATTCTTTCCGCTAAAGGTTTGGCTAAATCTCCATCCTTGTGTTCTTGTATACTAATTAGACTTGCGCTTGAAGTTGTTTTGTAGGGAATAGCCACAGCAACAGCCCCTATGTGAGGTTTTTCTCCTCCACTTAAGAAAAGGATTAAGTCTTCCCCCATTTTATAATGACTTAAGGATATATCATATCTGTTCAACTTCCCCACCGCTTAATGTCAATAGAAATTCCAAGTTGGTCTAAGATCCTACCAATCGTGTGATAAATAAGTTCATGAATGCTTTGCGGTTTTATGTAAAAAGATGGAATAGGTGGCGAAATAATTACACCTAATCTTGCCAATTTTAACATATTTTCGAGATGTATTGCACTTAGCGGACTTTCTCTTACGACTAGTATCAGTTTCCTATTTTCCTTAATTGATACATCCGCTGCCCTAGAAATTAGATTATCAGCGTAACCGTTTGCAATGGCTGCGAGAGTTTTCATTGTGCAGGGAATAATGACCATTGCATCATATAGGTAAGATCCACTAGCGGGTGGAGCCGTAAAATCTTCGCATTCGTAGTTAGTCGTTACTAGATTGTGTAGATCCTCCCTTTTCACCTCGGACTCGTAATTAAGCACGGTTTTAGCGGTTTGTGATAAAATTAAATGAGTTTCTATGTTTTTATTTCTAAGAACTTTCATGAATTCAATAGCTATTGGTATTCCCGATGCTCCCGTAATAGCAATTAATATTTTCATGATCAACTCATATTATAATTCAATATTTATCTTAATTATTTTCGTTATACGTTTCTTGGCATAATCTGAAATCAAGGCGTATTAAATGAGATTGGGAAGATACTAAAGGTTATCAAATATTAACTTAATCAAAATTATTAAAATGATTAATAAGCCATAAGATTGACACCAACCGATATAACAAAATACCAATACTTATTTAAGAGTGTTATGCTTTAAATTTAGTATATTACAGAATGATCACTATCTTGGTGAGCGAATATTCCTATCGAGTGGGAAAAAATCAAATTACACCCTTCTGATAAATATAAAATAGAAGGTCAATCACTACTCGATCTAAATGGTAAAATTTTAGATTTAGAACACGAGTTGGCGAATAAGACAAACCATTTGAGCGCTAAAACGAAGGCGCTTTCTAACGCTGAAGAAAAGCTTTCAAGCTCTGAAGCCTACTTCGCAGAATTTACGAGAAAAACTCAAAATCTCCTGGAACAATTAAAGCAAAAGAGTAATAAGATTGAGGAATTAAGTGAATCCATTAAAACCGTTGAAAAGGAAAAGTCTGAGAGCTCAAAATCTTTGTCAAAAGCTGAAACAACGATTTCGCAATTAGAACAAAAATTAAAGGCAGCTAAAGATGACATTGAAAAAAGGAAAGAATTAGAGCGTGAAATTAATCGCTACAAGCAAGATTTAGAGAATAAAACTCAAGAATCTGATGCGAAGAGTAAAGAAATACAAGAGTTACAAAACAATCTAGAAAAACAAATGGAATCTTACGGAAAAGCTGTGGAAGACCTTAAGATCGCAGTAAAAGAAAAATCCGAAGAAATCAAACAAAAAGAGGAACTTAAATCCAAACTGGAAGAAATTACTAAAGAACTTAATACATATAAAAAGACTCTAGAAAAGTATGAACAGGAAGGGAATAGTGAACGTGTTGAACGACTAAAAAATCTCGTAAAAGTCTATTCTAATATTAACCAGGAAGTTAAAATAAATTTAAAACTACTCAAAAAAATCCAAAAAAACATTAAACTTAAAGGATTTGTACAAGATCGTGAATTTACCGTTCTAAAAAACGATCTAATTAGAAGATCTCGAAAAAGAAAAAAGTAATGTTGTTTAAAAATTTCTTTTCATTACGAACTTTATTAAAGAGACAAAGACATCGTATTCGTTTTCATTTATGTAAGGTTTAAGGAAATTAAGTGAATCCATAGCTTCATCATAATATTTTTGGGCAAGGTTTTTGCTTTTTTCTGTCGCATTCGCTTTTGAAAAGAGTTGCTTTACTTCTTCAACTTGTTCCCTTGAAATATTGGGATTTTGAATTAAATCCAATAATCTAACTTTATCTTGATCTTCTAAATCGCTTAAAGCGTTAATTAACAAGCATGTCTTCTTTCCTTCTCGTATATCCCCATCAGTTGGCTTTCCGGTCACCTTTTCATCTCCGTAAGTACCGAGTATGTCGTCAGTAATTTGAAATACAATTCCCAAATTTTTTCCGTATGTAGACAGATGTTGCTTGAACTCTTGGCTTAACTCTGCATATACTGCTCCAACCAAAATAGATTTTTCGATGAGTGCCCCTGTTTTTAAAGATATCATTTCAATATATTCAGAAATGGAAATCTCAGGTTTGTTTACCATATCAGTTTCGATTAATACTCCATTTGACACTTCAACAAACGCTTGTTCATATAGCTCGATTGCTTTTAAATTCAATTCAGAAGAAAACTCGCTCTGAAGGTAAGCTTCTAAGCCAATAAAAAAAGCTGAATCGCCCCCAATAATTCCAATCGAATTCCCAAAATCCTCATTTTCCATTTTTTTAATTTTATAATTCTCGTGAATCTTTCTGTACCGATAATGAAATGCCGGTTTGCCTCTTCTGTACAAGTCCTTATCGATTATATCGTCGTGAATTAACGAGGCGTTGTGGAGAAATTCTGTCCCGACACTCGGAGTAATAATGGAATCTTCTTTATCTTTAATAAATCCGTTAAAAGTAGTAATGCAAAGAAGAGGTCTTATGCGCTTACCTCCTGATAAAAAGTAATCTTTAAGCTCGGAGTAGTATTGCGTTAGAAATGTATTATTTACCGAAGAGAGTTTTCGGTCGTATATTATTTTTATCGCATCATTAATTTTGGGAACATATTTTGAAGCATATTTTGCGAAACTCATGTGAAACCCTCCTACATCAACTTCCTCATAATAATTTCTGAGCTTCTATAATTTTCCCAAAGAGACAAAAACTTTTTGAGAGATTCGTCATTTGTAAAAATTTTATCTCGAGCAATTCTCTTTGCTTTCAATACTTTTAAGAACTTTTTATCCAACGCTTTTTCATATTCCGTTCCTAGTTTATCTAATTTCCCTCTTTTTTGGCATTTAACTATAGAATCAATCGCCATTTGACCAGACATCATGGCATAAGGAATTCCTTTTCCAGAAATTGGATCCACAATGCCACCAGCGTCTCCTACTGCGAAAACATTGTCTTTGTATAGAATCGGACGCAACCCAACTGGAATGAGGTGAGGTTTAAAAATTTCCTCATTAGAATTAACTAACACTTTGCGTACAAATTCAAGATTTGTGAATTTGGCGAATTCATTCCTTGAATTTTTTACAAGATTGATTTGATTTCCCCAACCCACAGTAACATGTTCTTTTTTGGGAAATAACCATGCATATCCCACGGAAATTAAGTCCTTTATCCCAAAAAAAAGGTGGACCGCATCATTACCTAATACCTCCTCGATTTTGCCCTTACTAGTTTTCATTTCCTTTGTTATGGTTAGGATTAAATCTTCTTTTTTAAAATACGGCCAGTTTAATGACTTTAATGTTTGAGATGTAACGCCATCAGCAGCTATGACATATTTAGCAGCGTACTTATTGGAGTCTGTAACTATTTCATAGTGCTCCCCTATTAAATTAACATTTCTTACCATCTCGTTCTCTTTCAATTTTGCTCCCGCATCCAAAGCCATATCTGTTAAAAATTTGTCAAATATACTCCTCCAAATCACTGCTCCTTTTCCTTTCTTTGAGAAAATATCACCGTCGGTATGATGTAATTCTAGGGATTCAATGATTCTGCCAATCTTTTCTTCTGGATAGTCGATTTCCTCAACTAATTCCCAAGCTAACGCGCCTCCACAGGCTTTATAACGCCCTGAATCTCCTAACTGTTCCTTTTCCAGGATTAAGGTGTTAAACCCGTGTTCGACTGCCACTTTTGCTGCAATTGACCCTCCCGGTCCAGCGCCGATAACCGCTATATCATAATCAGAATTTGCTTGAGTCATTTTCAAATACTTGTTTGAATTACTTTATTAAAAAGTAAGTACACAAACTTACTTTAGCTTAAAAAAAATTCCACATATTCAATAATATTAAAATTAATAATGACACTTTTTCCGCTTCATTCAATAAACATAACAAATTTTCCAAAAAAAATCCGACTAGACTAGATTCATTTCTAGCTTTCGAACATTTAAAGCTGTTGGAAATACACGATTAATAAATTATTTTTAAATAATTGAAAATTCAAAGTAATAGATAATTACTCTTTTCAAAATCAATGAACGCCAAATGTTCCAACTGTGGTCGGGAATTGAGTATTAAACGGCAAATTCTTATGCCTGATAATACATACATATGCATATCTTGTTGGAATTACCTTAAAACGAAAAAGCAAGAGGTAAAAATTAAAGTATTTGAAGATGGCATTCCCGGTATTGTGATCTCTCCCAGTATATTAACTATTAAAGAGATACATACTGATGGTCGCTCAGGCGACATTCATATTGACCTTAAACCCCTTTATTATCAAATAGTAGACAATACGGAAAAAAGCTTAGATGATGTTGTAACTATGGTCAACGATAAGATAGAAAAATTTAGAGGGCTAGTCTCCGAAGAAACTGCATTATACATGGTCGCCCGGGATCTTGGAATCAATCTTGACAACGGCTATATTTGATTATAGGGTCTCTATATTGATGTTTTAAGATTACTCCTCGTCGTCAAATTCAATTATCTTCTCTTTTTTATCGGGTCGATTAACCACGAAAGTTCCCTGTTTCCCAAGCTTGTCGTCGTTTGGTTTATCAAGTTTAGGGAAAAATACTCCAAATGGATCCATTGAATCGTTAATCATTTGCTCCGGCGAACCTGAAAACATTTCCATTATTTTTCTGATTTGATCATCAGGCATATCAAATTGGCTTGCAAGTCTACGCGAAAGGAATCTCTTAAACACTTTCCCTAGTTTAGATTTAATGGTAGAGGTAAATCCCGAATCTTTTTTGGCATACGGATTAAGCAAATCGCCTATTAATTTCCCTCTCTTTCGAGAGTTTAGCTCTTCTTGAATGTACCTGCTCCACTGATCTCGTGGAACTCTCATCGCAGATAGTTGTATTCTCGTTTCCTTAATGATTTGCAGTTCTTTCTCCGAGAATCTACGCTTTTTAGAAGATTTGTTCGTAACATTCATCAAATTTTCATAGTCCTCCAAATTAAATAAAATTTTCTCAGTAGAATATAATAAATATCGTATCAACTTTAAGGAAAAAGAAAATGAGTGCCGAGGGTGGGATTCGAGCCCACGATCTCCAGATATCTCCTCTGAGTCTGACCCATTATTTCAGATGGACTATGAGTCTGGCGCTTTAACCAACCTGAGCCACCCCGGCTTTAATGGAGCCCCTGGCGAGATTTGAACTCGCGACCTTTGCGTAGTAGTGATTCAAAAACTTGAACCACTCTTACCAAGGCAACGCTTTTGCTGTTAAAGTTAAAGGAGCTCTAATTCTACCAGCTAAGCAACAGAGGCTTCACTTTATCGACGATATCATAGCATTTTAACCTCAATCGTCGGGATGTGATATTGTTTAAAGTTTGCTTATACTTATATCCAATATCATCAAAGCGGTAAATCTTATAATTAAGGTAAATATTTATTCTTTTTGTTGATTCTGAGTATTAAGACTGAAATAATAGAACGGATTAGTAGTGACCTCATTATATCGTGAAAACGCAATTAAATGGATACTATTAGATGTGTGGGGGGCAATTTTTTCGATTTTGAATTTTGTATATGATCTTTTAATTCCATTTCTGCAACAAAAAGGGATTAATTTATCAAAAGAGGAGATATACCGCATATATAGAAAGGCAAGTCTTGGTGAGATCGACGCGGATCAATTCTGGAAAGACTTGGGGATTATATATGAGATTAAAGGTGTCGAAGGGGAATATCTTGATAGTTTCTCAGTATCGAATCCTGAATTTAAAGATGTCGCCCATGAATTAATCCCGAATTTCAAATTGGGCATAATTTCGAACGATGTAGAGAGGTGGTCTCTAAATTTATTAGATAATTATGGAATTCTGGATTACTTTAGCTATATCGGAATTAGCAGCTCGTTGAAAATGAGAAAACCAAATCCTGAAGTGTTTATGAGCGTTTTAAACGATATAGGTGAAATATCCACTGAGTGTCTATTTATCGACGATAGATTAGAAAATCTTAATTCTGCTTACAGCATCGGCATGAAACCAATTCATTTTGTTAGAAACAAGAATAAAACTCCTTTTTGTTCAGAATTTGAAGTTAGTAGCTTTCAAGAATTAAAAAAAGTGTTGGAGGCTTTCTTCTAGACAGCAATCTCCCATACTTACATTTGTTTAATTAATAAATTCTATAAGATCTTTAATGACATCTGGGTTTTTATAACTTTCTAAAAAATGTAAGAAAGAAATTGCTTAATAAAAACACATACAAATGGAAAGTGGAAAATAGATTTGAATAACTCAGGATGAATTTCTTTTTTGTATTAATTTTTTTGCCTTGTCAATTGCTGATATCAATTCGCTAGAATAGATGTCTGCACCGATGGATTCTGCATATCTATTCGATATTGGAGCCCCACCCACCATTATTATAAGATCGTTCCGCTTCCCTGCCTCCTCTAAAGCTTTTATGATGTTTTCCATTTCTAACATCGTGGTTGTTAACATTGCAGACATACCAAGTATTTGAGGATTATGTTCTGAAACGGCTTTAACAAATTGCTCAGGTGTCACATCTGTTCCAATATCGATAACTTCAAAACCTGAAGATTCAAGCATTATCGCAACTAGATTTTTTCCTATATCGTGTACATCTCCTTGTACAGTTCCTATTACTACCTTTCCGATGAAGCTTCTTTTCTTTTCTCCAAGTTTAGGTTCTAATATTTGCATCGCCTCTTTAAATGCTTCAGCAGCAACCATAATATCGACGATATAAATCTCTTCTTTCTGATATAATTCTCCCGCTAAGCGTAGTCCCGAAATTAAATCGTTTAAAACATCCATCGGGGCCGAATTTTTCAACACATTTTCAACAGCCTCTTGAATACTGTAGATATCCCCTTCAGCAATCATTTTATCTAGTGTCACTATTCATAAACCCCGCGTGTATTTATAATTTCTAATATTTTATGTATTTTTGAAATATCTGTGCCCAACGGAACTGCCGCAAAACCTATTGACATCGGAACATTGTATTTCAAAGCTAGATTACATACTCTTACTACCTGATTTTGTAATTCCTTAATTGTACCATCTCTCAAAAACTTTCCATGAATTAGGAATTGATATGGAGTCTTAACTCGTTCAGATAATTTAACCATTTCTTCGTCGTATTCTGGAGGTGTAAGTCCAATGTCATCTTGAGGAAACATATAGTTATTGAAACAAGCAATACCACTCAAGGCAGGATATTTGGTAATTTCACTAGCGACATTAGGTGAGGGGGGCATGTAGCCAAATGTAGGTCTATATCTTTTGAAATTACGCCAAATTTTTTCCGCATATGGATAAATATATTCTAAAAAATCGTTAGGAGACAAAAGAGGTGGATTAGCATATTGATCTACAAACGCAGCTCCCAGCATATTAAGTCCATTTTCTTTATACAAATTACCAATAAAGATACTCGCTTCACTAGTGAACTCTAATAGCTTTGAAAAAAACATAGGATCTCCTCTTTTTTTTATCTTAGTTTTTCGCTCCTCATCTGATGTTGTTATAAAATCCTTGTAGATTCTAAAATCAGAAATTAATCGTTCACCTCGGAGCAAAATTGCAAGATCAAAAGCTCCTAGTAATATAGGTGGTGAATTCAGATTTGGATAACGATCTTGTACTTCAGCACATAAGGTAATACGTTTTTCTAATTCTCCAGTCATTTTTGGGAAAGATAAATCTTCTAACTTCATACGATCTAAAGCAAAAATATGAGGTGTTGGCTCTATTATGGGTGAAATACGCATTGTCGTGCCCATCTCTTCTAATCCACATCCAGCTAATCCAAGCCAGCATGCTGGTACGGCAGCATCGAAGTTAGGGAATTTTTCTAATAACTTATCAAACAATTCTATGTTTGCGTCTACATTTGAAGTAAGTTTGACGAAATCATAGTCTTTATCAATCAATTGAGGATGAACATTACTTGCGGTAATTAGAGTTGCAATTCGATCAACTTTAGAATACAACGAAGTTAGTAGAAATCGTTCACTTCCACTCAATTGCCTTCCTAATCTTACCTTAACCATTCCTTTAACAATATTCTTTATTATTTTGAACATAGGGAAAGAGGTATTATAATGGTATTTTAATCATTAATTTCAATTAAAAATATAAACATTGGTTATAATATAATTATGAAGTTAATATCTATTTATTATTAATTTTATGAAAATACAAATGAACGAAATATTCGAGACAGTCAAAATTTCTTGTCCAAGATGTAAAACAATAAAAGAGATTGAATTACCTGAATATCTTTTTAATCAAAATAATTTTAAGACTGTAAAAGTTCAGGTTTCAGAAATAATATGCTCTCATTCGTTTATCGTGTTTTTAGATCCGATTAAAAGAGAGGTTATAGGGTATGAAGTTATAGACAAGATGTTTACTATTCCCGCGAAAGAAATAAAGGACTTTAAAGAAGCACTCTCTTTGCGTAGTATTATATCTTTGTTTGGAGGATATGGAGCAATATGCTTACTACACACACTAATTTATAACTATCAAGTTAAGATTTTAGGGAAAGGATTATCTGATGAAAAATCTGAATTAATAAGTAATTATTTTAATGAAATCAAGTTTAAACACATTAAACACAAATTTAACATTTCGATAATTCATGACTTTTATTTCCTAAAGCCCTATGTTTTAAACACCCTTTTTAATGAATCGTTAATACTTGATACCAACAGTAATATTCTGCATACTCCATGGGAAAATGATTTAGAGTTTGAATCTTCGATTTTAAAAAAGGCTTTAGAAGTAAAGAATAAAGAAGGAGAAATAGAGATAATACGAAATAAGGTAGATAATTTTTTGGAAGAAGTAAATTTTTCACTCAAATATTTAGAATCAATTGATACTATAAACAAGGAGTTATTAACTAAAGCTATACAAGAAAAATTCTTAAATTCTCACATCATTTCTTACGGATTGCCATTATTAGAAGAATATCTTAAAAGGGAAAATAAGGATCTCTTAAATAAGATTGTTTAAATAGTGCAATAATAGATTTAATGTGAAATAGTTACTTGAGCAATCAAGATAAACTAGAAGAGACTACTATTTTCATTCTTTTCATTTAATTATAAATTCTAGGAAAACTATAAAATAAAGTGAGATGAATTTGAATCGCGAAGAAGAAGTATCTTCTAAAGAAATTACTCGACTCGACTCTAATTCTGAATGGTTAGGAATACCCAAGGTATTATTGATGGAATGTGCAGGGTATTCTAGTGCTTCTGAGATTCTCAAAAGGTATAACTTAAATCCTAACTCTAGAGTGGTTATATTTTGTGGTACAGGAAATAATGGTGGTGACGGTTTTGTTATAGCTAGACAATTGTCCTCTTTTAGTATTAAATCCTTGGTTGTTCTCATTGGTAATCCAGAAAAGATCAGAACTTCTGAAGCAAGATTAAATTGGAATATTCTGGCTAACGCTTTAAATTTTTCGGTCGATATAGAAATAATTAAGGATTCGACGGATGTTGGGAGAATTGGTATTATTTTTGATAAAGAAAACCACTTCGAATTGATCATAGATGCTCTGCTAGGCACAGGAATCAAGGGTAAATTAAGAGAACCGATTTCCACCACTATAGACTTTATCAATGAAATAAGTAATCAAGCGAAAATTTCAGTGGTTTCGATAGATGTACCCTCAGGAATGAATCCTGATACTGGCGAAGTCGAAGATAAAGCAGTTAAATCTGATCTAACGATATCTTTCCATCGCGCAAAAAAAGGGTTAAACGAGAACTCCCTATACATCAACAAGCTAGCAATTCAATCAATAGGTATCCCTTTAGAGGCACAGATCTATGTAGGAAGGGGAGATCTCCTTCCAACCTTAAAAACGAGGAAATTAGACAATCATAAAGGTCAATTTGGTAGGATGTTGGTGATAGGAGGATCACGTAACTATTCTGGAGCCCCTGCTTACACCTCGTTAACTGGAGTGCATTTTGGTTTGGACTTAGTGATTACATATGTACCTGAAGTAATCGCAAATGTTTTGAGAAGTTACTCTCCTAATATGATTGTGCGGTCGCACGATGGTGAATGGTTGAATTTAGACTGCTACGAGGAACTAAAACGGTTGGTTGACTGGGCAAATGTGATCGTCATCGGTCCTGGGTTGGGTCAAGAAATAGAAACGGAGAATCTGCTTGTTGAATTACTTAAATACATGAGAGAATTTAATAAATCGTGTGTACTAGATGCAGACGCGCTTAAACTCGTTAAAAATCATTTGCCTCTGCTCAAACACTTACCGATTATTTTAACTCCTCACGCAGGAGAATTAAAAATCATGACTCAACTTGAATTGCCATCATATAATTACGTAGAAAAGCGCGTAGAACTAATTCAAAACCTAGCTTATGAATTAGGAACTACCTTGTTAGTTAAAGGTACCTACGATTACATTAGTAATGGTCAAAAAACACAAATTAACACAACGGGTTGTGCAGAAATGTCGATTGGAGGAACTGGCGATGTTCTCGCTGGTTTATGTGGATGTTTTTTAGGAATAGAAAACGATCCATTTGAATCTGCTTGCTCAGCTGCGTTTTTGAACGGATTATTAGGAGAACATTGCAAGAAAAACATAGGTTCAAGATTTAATACAATGGATATGATTTATAACATAAATAACGTGTTAGAAGAGCTAGTTAATAATTCCAATTATAGAAGACTTTAACGAATAGTTAATTGAGATTGAAAATAAAACGTTAAAATATAATACTCGTTTTTAATAAAAATCGAGAGACTCGTTTGATATTTTTATTAAAAAATATTAAAGAGGCGTAAGATTTAAGATGATTTTAGTTTATAAATTCAGAATTCCTAAAACTGAGCATTTAAATTTATTATGCTCTATATCTAGGAAACTCTATAATCAAGCTAATTGGTATGTACGACAATATTTATTTCATTTAGAGAATTGGCTTCGATACAACGATTTAAATTTCATAATGAAACCATCTTTTCGTTATAATTTGTTGAAAGCTCAAACCTCTCAACAAATTCTTAAAGTCTTAGATAGGAACTGGAAAAGTTTCTTCAATGCGATAAATGAGTGGAAAATAGTTAAAAGAAAATTCAATAGAAGACCGAGACCACCCAAATACAAGAAAAAGAGCAAAAACTTCTTAATATTTAACAACCAAAATAGTAAGATTACACAGGATAAAATTACTCTTACAATGTCTCAACTGTTTAAAAAATCCTTTCATAAATTTGTCAATCCTATTGAAATCAAGATTCCCGAATATAAAAACAAGAGTTTTGAAAGATATCAGCAAATACATATTTTACCAAGAAAGCGATTTTATGAAGTGGAGATTGTTTATAAAAAAGAAGCAAAGAAAGCTGAATTAAATCAAGATTCATATTTATCCATTGATTTTGGTCTGAATAATTTAATAACTGCAGTGGAGAATCGAAATGCTAAACCTATTATTGTCTCTGGCAAGATTTTAAAATCTATCAATCAACAATGGAATAAACAGAAAGCAAGGCTATTCTCTATCAAAGATAAGTAAGAACTAAAGTGGACCGAGAAACTCGATAAGATTTCAATAAAGAGATACTCCGTGGTAAAGATTATTTACATAAGACCTCTCAATTGATTGTTGGTTACTGTTTAAGACATAAAATAGGAAATATTTGTTTAGGAGAATAAAAAAACGTCAAGCAAAACATCAGAATGGGTTTGCGAAATAACCAAAATTTCGTGAATATCCCCATTCAAACGCTTAAACAGTTGATAGCTTATAAAGTTCAGCTTGTAGGAATTCGAGTTCACGAGGTTGATGAGTCCTATACTTCGAAATATAGCTCATTAGATTTAGGAGCTATAAAAAAAAGTAAAAAATTCGTTGGAAAACGGATTAAACGAGGCCTATTTCAAGGTTCAAATTATCTACTTAACGTTGATGTAAATGGAGCGTTAAATATCCTTAGAAAAGTAGTCGGAGATGGTTTTATTCAAAATTTATCCGATAGAGGTTGCTGGGTTCAACCCGTGCGAATAAGGGATGTGTTCCAAACTTCACACGAACAATTTTTATTAAAAGCTGTTAATAATTCTTAATGTGTTTAATAATGTTGATAACCTAATTTTATTAAGAGAAAAAAATTATATTGTTTGCAAAAAAATAAAAATAAATATTAGCAATCGGTTCAGAATATATAAGAATTGCTTTTATCATTCTAAAATTAGTAATTCTATTAAATTAAATCTTTAATTTAGGAGACTCAGAATGACTCAAATTTTTAAAGTAAACCCAGATGGGACAACTACTGAATTAACTACATCTGGACAAATCAAAGACATAATGCAATCCGACGAGTGTTATGTATTAGTTGCTGATAACATCCGGAAAGTATTTTTATGGATAGGTAGCGAAAGTAATGTGCGTTCGAAGTTCATAGGTGCTAAAAGAAGCCAGGAGATACGAGGTCAAGTTGGTTTACATTACAGTACCGGTTCGGTCGACGAGGGGGATGAGCCCCAAGACTTACTAAAGATTATTGGGGGTAAAACTGAGGGAGGTATAGCCAAGGAAGTAAAAGAGGACAACGCTCCAATGGGAGGTGGGGTTAGAATTCCAAGTTCAGCTACACCGAGTGCAGGAAGAACGAAAACTAGACCTCAAAGAGCAATACCAAGTACTCAAAATCAGGGCCCTTTATATACAGGAGAAACATCTAAGACGGCTCAATTCCAAGATGAGGCTCAGCTAAATTTTGAGCAAATAATGCAAAAGTTAGAGGAAATTCAGATTCCATCCGGTTATGAAAGAGAATTAGTAGTTGTTGGGAATTACGCTTATTCTGTCGTGGAAAAAGTCCAGACATTTTTGGGGAAAAAGCAAGTATCTAAAGAAATTTCTCGAGTCGGTTCAATCCCTGAAGGAGTATTTTTTGCTGAGAATTATTCCCCGCGCATTCTTACAGAGGGAGGCAAAATAATGGCCATAGAATTTTTGAAAAGAACAGGCAAAGGTAGTCCTGGTCGTTTAGACCCGAAAAGTAAGAAAAACATATTGAAAAGTCAACTTAAAGAACAGCTAGGATAAAATTTCAATTTTTTCTTATTATTCAGATTCATTAAAATATTAAGATTCTTATATTACTATTATTAAAACTAACGCAATTGTTTAAAAAAAAGTAAAGAGTGATTAATATCTCAGAGCTTACACCAGAGGAAGCGCATTCTCTATCAAAATTTCTTGCAAACATTACAGAATATTCTGATCTGGAAGCGTTAGCTTTAATAACTAAAACTGGCTTGAGATTGGCGTTTTCCTCAATACCCGAATATAACATAAACCCAGACTTATTCTCCTCTTTGTCTGCTGTTGTTATTCAATCAGGCGGAGATGCTATAGAGACGCTTGGTTATCACAATGTACTTGAAATCATTCTAAGGGGTGAAAACGGTTTTATAATACTCTCTTCTGCGGGACGCTTTGTTTTAATGGGTGCTTCTAGAGAAATAGCTGATTTGAGCAAAGTAGTATCGGTATTTAGATATTACGCAGGAGAGATTAAAAAAAGATATCCCGAAGAAAAATAGGTCGATTTATTTCTATTTATTTATTTCTTTTTTAGTAGCTAAAATTTAACTCAAGGAACGCTTATATTCTTCGTAGGTGTCAATATTACGCTTATTCGCTTTTAGCAAGTCTAACACAGATGGGAACCCTGTTTTTGTAATCTGTAAAAAAGTATCGAACTTATTATTGCTATCAACTTTAGAAGCAAAAACCACACCATCTTTGATAACATACAAGAAGAATTCGTCTTTGTGTTGATTGTCTTCGCAAGCATAAATAATTTTGTTATCCTCGTTGTCGATTAACTTAATAAAACTATCGTTAGGAAGCATAATTTTCTCTTGTATTCTTTCAAAATCGTACGTAAATATAATTTGCTTTCGTGGAACTTCTTCTATCTCTACATTTATTTCCTCGGCATCGCTTTTCTTTCCATTAAGCCCAAGCAAGTTGATATACTCGTAATAAGATAGTTCCTTAACAAATTTATTTGCAATATCTTGTATCTCATTTAAGGCGTCAACTATTTCCTCCTTAGATTTTTGACTAATGACATACACATCAAAGTCAAATAAAAATTCTCCTTTTTCGAGAATTTGGGGATTAGGATTTGACCCGTTTATTTCCGCTATTGAATTAAGAGTTCTAAATAGGAGGAATGATCTTAACATTTTAAACTTGCATCCCATTTCAAACCGTACATAAATATCGTAGAATCTATTACTTTTGTTGTTAGATATTTCAATAATCTCCTTTCGAGTTCTGGTTTTCAAGAAACTTAAGATTTTATCCTTATCAGGGTGGTCGCTTGATTGCTTTATTTCAGATATTTGTTTTAGGATCCTTTCTCTCTCTAATTTCACTTTTTCGTAGAATTGAGAGATGATTTGCTTAAGCTCGTCTAAACTCATACGATTAATGAAAAAGCTTTCGATGTCTAATATCTCGTTTAGAACATCGGCAATATCTTTTTTTTCTTTTTGTGTTATGAAATAAACTTTGAATTCTCGTTCAAAATCTCCGCTTTCTAACAATTCTGGTTCTGGCTCGCTATAGCAAATGTGCCCGAGATTGTTGAGGGCTCGAAAAATAAAATATAATCTCACTTTCTTGAATTTAACGCTTTCTTCAATTGTGATCTTGATATTGTATAAATTATTGCTTTTTGCGATAGCTTCTACTTCGTGAGGTTCAATTGGTCTAATAAATGTTATCTCGTATTCTCTTTCAAATTCCTTAATTTTCTTGTTTAGGTTTAAAACTTCTATGTTAGTTAAATCAGTAGTACTCCCTTCTTTCAAGTAATTTACAAATTTTTTTAATACCTTTAAATTCTCGTACATTAAATTGACAAAAGATGAGACTTTATTTTCTGGGATTTGTTTTTGCTTTATTTTTTCCAGAAGCATTTCAATATTCACATTAAAGCTGGTAAGGTTCTCAAAATTTAAAGGTTTAATTAAGCGGGTTAATCCGTTGAAAATAAAGTAAATTTGCTCAATAAGTATGTAATTCTTCGGATTTTTTTCGAAATTAGAGATTTCCTCGTCTACTTTGTTTAAGAGCCCTTCAGATTCTGCAAGGAATAACTCAATATACTGATTTTTGGACATTTTGACGAAAATGAATATATTCTTTAATAGCTAATAATACAATTTTTATTTAAAGTTTCTTAAATCGATAAATACTTTTAATTTGCATCCTAAATTGAAAATTTGCTCATATAATTTACATAAGTTTTTATATGAAGTTACTAAAATCGTAATTTTTTATTTAATCGATAAAACATTTAAAATTTAAAAATCGCATCCACGAATTAATCAAGGTAGAAAACACCAAAAGAACGCTCTGAAGATTAGACTTATAAAGCTTTTTGATTATATATAAAATTATAACGTAAGAATTGAATATTCGCGAACATTAAGAATTTTTAGTTCCTTCCAATAATGTGATATAAACTCATGAAACACTCTAAAATTTTAACGATTGATAATCGAGGTCGTATTGTTATCCCACAAATTATTCGGAGAAGTTTAGGGTTAACCACAAATTCGCAACTAATGTTGGTCGCCGATTCCGAAACAAAAGAAATGAAGATTACTCCCATAGGATTTGCCGATGAAAAGAACGCCGTTAAATTTAGAATTACTATGACAGATGCACCTGGAGCGTTAGCGAAACTCGCTTCAATTTTTGCTGATCTAAACTTGAGCATGATATATAGTGAAGCAGTTATAGTTGAAAAGGATAAAACTGCGGTATGGACCGTTATCTCAGAAAGACCGCCTACAGAAATAGAACGATTAAAAGATCTCCTACTTGAAAAAGGTGCCATGAGCGTTGAAATTTTAGATATTGAAAGTAAGTGATATAACTACAATTAATAGCTGGGATCTGGGTGATCTCTGCCTATTAATTTTAAAATAGATTTATTAATAATTTGTTCTATTAAATTATTGACTTCGATATGGGAAAGAAAAAAAAGAAATCAAAGAAATCAGCTGTTGAAGATTATGACTTAGATAAGACTTTAGTCTCCAAGAAAAAAGCCGAATCAAAGAAGAAAGGTGAGCCAAAGAAAAAAGCTGAAAGTAAGAAGAAAGCTGAGCCCAAGAAACGGGATGAAGTCAAAGAAGACCAAAGACCTCCAAAAGAATTTGAATCTAAAATTGATGCTATTCAGTTAGAGACGCCAAAAGAAACATATACCTTAGATGCTGCTTTACATTCTACAAAGAAAACTGAGTCTACATTGCAAGATTTACTTCAGGGTATTTCAGATGGTACCGGTTTTTATCATAGACAAGATGTAGAGGAAGAGAAAATTGAGCCTCAATTAGCTCATGAAACTAAAAGCAAGGATTTAGCAGCCGAATATGTGAAAGAAGAACTTCCCATCATAAAGCCTATAACAACGGTACCAAAAAGGAAACCCAAAGAAGAACCTAAACCCCCAGAATCTGAAACTGTTGACGAAATTACCGTTGAATCGGTATCAGAAACTCCCTCGCAAGAAATCTCTGAAAACCCTCCCCCACTCGAAAGTGGGATTCAAGAGGTAACTGAAGAATTAGAATTAGAAGACGAAAAAGTAGAGACGGAAGAAGCAGAAGAAGAATTGGAAAAAATAGAAGTGGAGGAAGTCGTAGAAAAAGATCCAATGGATGAAATTTACGGAAAATTAGCGATTTTTATCGAAGAATATCAAAAAAGCGTAGACGAAAGGTATAATATGTGGGAAAATCAAGTATCAAACATTTTGGCAATATTAAGAAAAATGCGAAAAATAACTCAGAAGAATACTGAAGAATTGGAAAAATCTATAAAAGAATCTTACGATAACATCCAGGAAGGACTCACACTCTTTAAACAAAAAAGAGATGAAGTCGAAAGGGTTGCGGATGTAGATCTTAAAAGTATGTCAGGCGAGTTTAGAAGAGTTCTTGGCTTACTTGAACTTCAAGTTAAAGAATATCGCTTAAAAAAAATTACAGATGAATATTTTCATACTATAGAAGGAATTCAATAACAAACTTTTCTTTTTGAACAATGGAAAGCGAAATCAGTAATCTAACAAAACCATTAATCTTAGATATTGGGTCTTCGATATTTAAATTAGGCTGGGCTGGCACCGATTTTCCTCAAATAATTGCTCCAAGTATCTATGCGGATATAACAGATTTTCTGTTTCAAACCGATGTCATAGAAGGATTCGAAGAAATTTTTTTGGAAGAGGGAACGAATAAGTACTTGTTTGGAAACGATGCTGAAAAATACCTAAATATTTTAAAAATTCACGAATTTAAAAAAGACGGTAATTTCAGCATTTTCTTGAAGTATTTCAAATATTTTTACAACCAATTAAAAATTCCTTCTGACTTTAAATACAAACAACCGATCATTCTAATTAATCCTTTTTTCACTCCTGAAATAGAAAAGGTAAAATACCAACAAATTTTCCTTGAAACATTTGGGTTTCCGAAGTTATTATTTTTATCGGAGACTCAAGCCATAATATCTTCGTTAAAAAAAATGAGTGGAGTAATCGTCAACATTGGAGAATCTAATACCTATATATCTACAGTTTTGCACGGATTTATGAACAATATGGCAAGAGATTTATTCCCTATCACGGGAAAGGATTTAACCAACTACTTTTTAAATCTTATTTTGTCTCAAAAAGAAACTAATAAGGATTTTTACATAAACCGCTGGATTGCAAAAGAAATAAAAGAGAAGGCTAGCTTATGTGTATTAAATCCAGAATCCGAAAGAAATAAAATTAAAGAAGGATTCGAGAAATACAATCGTCTGATAACCCTCCCTAACAATTATAACTTAAAGATAAATTACGAGCGATTTCAATTAGCTGAACCTTTATTTGATCCTTCTCTCCTCCATTTAGACTATAAAGGTTTAGATGAGTCGATTGCTGAAGTAATTAAGCTTTGGGATCGCGAAAATTGGGCAGAATTATTATCTGGAATAATTATTTCTGGAGGTAGCAGTCTAATTACTGGTTTACGTGAAAGATTAAGTAAGGAATTGACCAAATACTTTCCGGAAAAACTACAGCTAAAGGTTAATGTTTTCGCTCCCGCAGGAAGGGAGCATATGTCTTGGATTGGCGCTTCTGTTTTGTATTTGAAAGGACAGTTAGAAAAAGGATGGATTTTTAAATCAAATTGAGCAATTTAGATTTGTTAAAAAAGAGCTATGTTGACTGAAAATATTAATAAAGAGTTTTTAACCCATTTTCAAAGTAAGGTAATTCAAGCCAGAAAATTGCTCCAGATGGGTAATCATCGCTGGGGAGACCAAATTCTTACTAATTTATATTACGATATAGAGAAGATTGATTGGTTAGACTCACAGAAAAAACAACAATTAGTTATGGTGGAGATGAATAGTTGGTGGATGTACATAAATTCGTTGAAATTCAAGATTGGGAAGGGTTCAAGCTTAGATATCGTGCGATACATCGACGCTTATAAAAGATTCTTTAGTTTTTTGTCAATGTTGGATGATTATTACCAATTTAAGGTATTTTGGACCCGCCTATTGAAGGAATTTATTCAACGAGAGAACTTATCCAATGAAGGAATATTAAAATTTGTTAACTCTGTTTGTTTTAGGGCTAAAACCGAGGAAGATTTCCAAACTCTGATTGAATTGCAAATCCTATTAGCGTATCTAATTCAGACTGTGGTTCCCTCCGAATTATTTAAATATAGCATGAAAATTTTTAGCAATCTCCTCCAGGAGCTAGAACCAAGTAAACGTGGATTATTTGTCTATATTATAATTGAGAATGTAAAAATAAAATACCAACTTACCGGATCTTCTGAAGAATTTGTCAATTCAATTTATAAACTACTTATTAACCGCCTTTCAGAGTATCTTAAAACAGAATTTAGTCGCGCTAGCCGTTTTTCGATCAACGAGAGAAATTACAAGGCAATTCTAAGAGGCATGGATGAACTAGTAACCGAAATAAACAATATTGGTAAACATGATTGGACTATAGCCGTTATAAGAAACACATTTTCAAAAATTAACGAATTTGAAACGTTTGGAGATGCGATTAATTACATCCATAAATATATAGAATTGTCGCGAGATCAATCATACTTTAATGTAACCTATGAAATTTACGACTTCTTAGATGATTTACTGTTATACGATTCGGATCTATCTTATGATTATGTTTTAGTAGAATTATGGGCGGAGGCATGTAAAAAATTCGAAGGCGTAAAAGAAAATAAGTTCTTATTTCAATCTCTTCAAAAATTAAATAATCACTTAAAATTTCCTCAGAATAACGAAGAAATTTTCCATTACTTTTACACGTGTAATTACCTGTGGAAATTTAAGTCGAGGTTTTTTTCTTTAGAGGATATGGATTTTTGGAGAATGATTTTTTATAGAATCTTATTCGAAGAAAAGGATTTTATTTTGGCCAAGAAATTAATTCCGCTTTTAGACGAGAATTTGGCACCATTTCTTGAAAACTTAGAAGTATTATATACTAGTACGGAACCTAATCGAAATAAAATCTATTCATTTGAGGACGAATTTAATATATCGTTGGAATATGATCCCTCGTTTATTATCTCTCAAATTGTGGTTAGAGTTACTAACACGGGCTCTATTCAATATTATTTAATCTCTACCGAAAACAATCTAATATATGGTACCGTAAACGATGAGTATTGGAACGATTCTCAGCTAAACAAACTGTTTTACGGTGTATTTATAGGAAATAACGAGAAGAATTTTACAACTGAGGATTTTGGAAAAATCTTTTATGCATTCCTACCAGAAATCCTTAGAAGATATATGTCTCAATTCCGACTTTTAAAATCGACTGTGAGACCGCAAATATATTTCATGTTTGATCAAAAATTATCTATTCCAATGGAAATTCTATACGATGATTCATTTTTTATGCTTAGATATTCGATAGGTTATAAAGTTGGTGATTTTCTCCTAAGTGATTCTTTAATGGGAATCTTTCCAAAAGAATTTGAATCTGAAGTTAACCAGAAAAAACCTAATACCCTCTTAATAGATTGTTTAAATTCAGAATTTCCGCTAAAATGGAATGATTCGCTTCAAAAAAAAGAGATATTATACGAATTTAGCGAGGGAAAAGATGTTCTATCTTACTTCTTAAATTTCTTTAGCAATAAAAACCACATCAACGAAATGACCTCATTGTCGGATATGGAATCAATCTACAACACGATTATTGAAAAACTCTCCTTGGGAACTTTTGATATGATTCATTTTGTTGGAAACATACTTTACACGCAAACGAATCCTCAAGGGAGTTATATTATTACAAACGACTGCAAAATTCTCAAGATTAAACAAATTTCAGACATAATCCAAAAGAGTTATCGTGAAAGAAGTCCAATTGTATTTTTTGATTGTCAAGTATTCGATCCCGATGGTCATAGGCATCGCTTTCCACTTGAGGCGTATAGTAACATATACAAGGTTTTTAACAATAATAAGCGAATATTAGGAGTAATAGCGAGAATTATTCCCGTGTTTAACAACGAATCAAGATTCCTTTCTGCTAGTTTCTATGTTAATGTCATAAACTCTTGGAATTTAGGGAATTCTCTACTAAACGCTAGAAGACGGTTAATTCAGAAGAAATTCAAGATCGAATCCTCTAAGTCCTTTGATATTACTCAATTTGAACAAAAATTACAGTTAAACGACTTAATTGAACTTAATAGTCTTATATTATTTGGCGAACCGTGGAAAAAAATGATCTTACCATAAGATTTAATAAACAATAAATAGTTTACTTGAATTAATTAAGTAATATTTCACTTTAAACGCACTATTTTAAAAAGGTTAGAAAAATGTCAGACCGGTTAATCGAACTCAGAGTAAAAAACAGACAACTTCAAGAAGAAGTCGAAAATTTAGAGCGGAAAATTCTTTCTCTGGTCGGGAACATAGAAATTCACTCATCAGGTGGACCGAACCAAAAGGACTTCATTAACGAAAAAATAATTGAAATAATAAATAATACTAATTCTCAACTTAATATTATCAGTCCCAAAATAGACAAATTCTACGCAAATGAGATAAAAAAGCTAGTTAAAAAAGGAGTTCCTGTTTTGTTAATAACAAACGATAGAAGAGGACTGTTGGGGGAATATTTGGAAATTTTCGAGGATTTAAAACAAACAGAAGGAGTTAATATTATAAGCAATCCAAATATTCGCTTATTACTAGTTTTTAACACGGAGGAAGCGGTGTATTCGGGAGGTTCATTAGATAGAAAAGAATTAGCTAAATCTGTTTTGATTGTAACTGTCATGAGAGAAAGATCGCGCTTAAAGAGTTTAGCAGAAATTGTCAGTCTAATGTTGCCTTCATTTATGAGAAGGTGACATTTGTTCTCGTTAATATTGTATAACATAATTCTAAGTTTAATTCGTAAATGTGTGAATCTCGACATTCAAGGATCTTGAACTTTACAAATGCGTGATTTATACATAATTATTCGAGTTTTTATTACCTATGAACCTTCCTGAAATAACCAACACAGATTTTGAGTCGACTTGCAAAAAAAATCTTTTAAAGAATACCAAAAATATTGAAATTGATGGGAGCGAGTTTTATTTAACCGATAGTTCTATAAACGAGCAAAATTTTCTACTTATAGGTTCAAATCTCTTACACATAATTACTAACAGTTATTTAGACAGAAACCTAGCCATTAGTGAACTTGAATTAGTGGATATATTTGGATATACACCATATGCGTATTCATTAATGGATCCTTTTAATTCACATCCTTCAGAAATTGCCCCTCCTTTAGTTAGTTTATGTGTTAATTCGATATTCCATAGAGATTATCACCTTGATAACATACGTAAATATATCTCCAGCGTTAGACGATTTTATAATTATGTTATCCAAAATAGAAAACTAGAAAATTCACACTTAGTTTTCAGTCAAAATCTCAAGGACAATTTTGTTTATGCAATAGGACAGTTGCCTTCATCCTCTAAATTCCATGAAAAATGGGTTAAAAAATCCTCGGAATTTTCGCCTTACTATTTTGACTTATCATTTAATGTTTTATTTACTCAAGGAATACGAATGTTATCTGTGTTATATTCAAAGTTAAAAGACACTAATCTAAGTAATTTTTACTCTAATTACTCAAACAGATTGGAAAACGATATCATTACACATTTTTGGAACGATGATCAAGCTTGTTTTACTGAGGTTTTAAGTAAAGATCGCATCGGAAATAAGCTTCAGACGTCGTTATCTCTGATTCCGTTATACTTAGAAAAGCTGCCTCAACATATAGCGTATATATTAGTAGATGAACGAATTCTTAACGAAGATAAATTTATGAGCAATTACCTTATTCCATTTATTTCATTAGACCAATTTGAAATATTACAAATAAATCTTAACAATTTTACCAGTGATACACTTAATTGGTTGATAATCCTTGGATTGCGTAAACACGGGTTTATAAATATATCCCAACAACTCTTCATTAGACTCCTTAGTCTTGTGAACAATAATGGATTTTACGAGTGCTACGATCCAAATACAGGAAAAGGGATTGGTAAGGAAAACGCAGCAAACTCTACAATTATTATGGATTTAATAAATAATTTTATTGACAACGAAGCTGCTACTAATTTTATACTCGATCGAGAATGGACCCGAAATAAGCGCTTACCCAACTTTTAATCATGGAAACTGAAATTGCGATTACATCGGAAGATATACTCAATTCCTTTGGTACAACATCAAATTCATTTAAGAAAATCATAGCATTCTTGGAAGGCTTATGCGAAACCGATAACGCGATATACTTTGAGAAATATCAAAAATGGAAAGACTTTTTTAAATCTATATACGGTAAAGAAGTTCGACCATCTCTATTTCTAAAACATACGTATCTCGTAGAAATTTTAAAATCGTTTCTTATCATTAAATACTATTCCAGTGAAGCGAATAATCTTGAGGAAATATATAAAAAGTATAAAGAATCTGATTTAGTTTCATTTTCAATTAGCGAATACTCAAGTTTTTTTAATTGGGTAGTCCTTTCTAAGGAAATTTTCTCAGATATTTTCGAGTTTTTTAACAATTGTAAATTTGAATTTCAAGACTTGTTTAGCGAGCTTTATCAACAGATCTTCTTCGTAATAACTCGACATAAAATTGGTGAATTTTATACGCCAACACAATTAGCAGACAATATGATTGAAAACTCGTATACATTCGGAAAAAAAGTATTAGATCCAAGTTGTGGCTCAGGAACATTTATTCTACAAATTTACAAGCACATCGTTAATTCTAACAGAAAGAGAAAAGATCAATTTAAAGCAATAAGTAATATTTATGGCTTCGAAATAAATCCAGTTGCAATTATAGTCGCAAAGATTAATATCCTCTTGAATATATTAGAACACTTTGGCACAGAAAATCACCTGCAAGATTTTATAAATATTTACATGCTAGATTCTCTTTTTCCAGAAGAATATGAGGAATCTCTTAGTATTAATCTCGCTGATCTATCTGGATCGTTCGATCTACTTATCGGCAATCCTCCTTGGCTTACATATAAAGATTTAGTAAAAAAGGATTATCAAACAAAAATCCTTAATTTAAGCAAAACTCTTTCTATAAAGCCAAAAAGCCAATTCATAACACATATTGAATTAGCTTCAGTTTTCTTTTACGCTACTACGATAAAATTTTTAAAGATTAAGGGAACCATTTTTTTCATACTAACCAAAGGCGTAATTACAGGAGATCATTGCTTAAAATTTAGGGCATTTACCTTTTTTGATAATATTGAAATCTGGGATTTTAAAGATTACTGCATATTTCCGATACAACACATCTGTTTAAGAGCTCAATATGTAGGAAAGAAACATAATAAACCGATCTCAAAAAAATATCCTATACAAGCGAAAATCTTTGACAAAAATCTAGTATGTGTAAAAAAAATACTTTATTCTAGTATAGAAATTTTGGAAGATGGAGCCAAATCCATTCTTCCGATAAACGAGTTAATATCCATCCAAAAATTGTTAAAAAGTAAATATAGATCAAAATTTTTTCAAGGTGCAACTTTAGTTCCAAGAAGCTTGGTATTTTTCAATATTCTTGAGGAAAAAAATACCCATCTTGTAATTCGTTCAGATAGCGATGTTTTAAAGCGTGCAAAAAAAAAATGGTATTATAAGTTTGACAAAGAAGAAATTGAGAAAATTTACGCATTTAAGACATTTTTGAACCAAGATTTAATTCCCTTTCATTTAAAAACTAAAAGAGATGTATTTTTACCCGTTCAAAAAGAAGATTTTGAATTTGATCTCGCTCACTTAAAAAACTCACCCCTTGCTTATAATTTTTATAATAAAACCAATGAGTACTATAAAAAGCACAAAAAAATCACAAGCTCCCTCGATACCTTAATAAGCAACTTAAATTATTGGAGCAAATTAACCAAACAATCAAAAAACTCAACCTACTTGGTAGTGTACAACGCAAGTGGTTCAAACTTAAAATCTTCGGTTATTGAAAACGAGAGTAATTCAATAATTATTGACTCTGAAAACTATTATTATTCGACTCCAGATGTAAAAGAAGCGTATTACTTATGCTCGGTACTTAATAGCCCAATTCTTACGAGAAATATTAAACTAGTGAAAAGTTCTCGTCATATTCATAAAAGACCCTTTATTTTTCCAATTCCATTATTCGACGCAAAAAACGAAGATCACCTAAAATTAGCCAAAAAAGCAAAAAAATGCGAAGCTTTAGTGCAAGATTGGTGTCTTAAAAATCCGAAGATCACTTCTAAGAAGATCAGAACGCTGTTACATCACAAACTCTTAAAAATTGATGATGTGGTGAAAAGAACTGTGTTTAACATGAGCGAAGAATAAGAAAAAATAAAAAATGAATAAGTTAAGGGTTTAAATAAACTTGATTCTCCGTTTGGATATTAGTGTTATAACCACAGTAGAGACAACGCATAATCCAATTAGAGAGATCAACAATGGCTCAAATCCAGGGATTCGACGGCCATTATTATCATCTTCTGGAGGAGTTACATAAACCGAAAAGGTTGGATCTTGTTTAATCGAGTAACCGGACCATGTTGGGAAACAGGTTAGGTAGAAAAATTGAGCATCATCTAATCTACTAGAGAACAACGCAGTTAAACCGGCCCAAAAACTTCCTGTCATTTGGGCTATTGCCAAGGAAAGCAAACTTCTCATTGAAAACGAATGCGTGAATCCTAAATCTACTTCCATAGAATCGTTCTTTAAAACTCTCACGGGAGAGGGATACTCGTCTGCATCGTTTAATAGATAATCCGGTTTGGAAGCAAAATCTATTTTATAAGCAGGTTCTTCAAAAAAATCGTACTTCGCTTGAGTAATGTTTTTAACAGAGGCACCAAGGGTATTTCCACTTTGATCGATGAATTCAGCACCTTGAAAACCTTCTTCGGTTGCGCTTGTATTATAAACTAATATATTAGCATGGTTCACAACAGATAGACTAAATCCGGGAACATTTTCATCTCCATCAATTCGATCGTGCAGTGCATTACCAGTATAATATCCTAAAGTAGTGTCTACATTTTTAGGTTTGGTTAACGGAACATATTCCCCAGCAAAATGATCAACAACCGATTCACTATCTCCTACCACCCATAAACCTTCCATTTCTCCTATATCATATTCAGTTGTAGTAGTAACTTCACCTAATCCTTCTATATCAGAATCTTGATATTTTACTACATATGTGAAGTTTATTTCTGATAATAACGCAAAAGCTGAACACTTATTAATTACATCTACGCCCGTAACAGAATCGTCCAATCCTTCTGTAATATTTATTTTCTGCCACAATATGAACACATTCTTGTATGACATTCCATATTTGAACTGGTTCTCCTCGGTTTCTTCTAGAGGGATTGGTTCTGCTGTAGTACGCTCACTGTCGTCAAAAAGCATGTGCTCTGGTACTCCGTTTAGTAGGAGTATCAGATTTACTAATGCTTTGTGAAATTCGGAGTAATAACTCCACCCTAAATACAATTCGTCTTCCTCGTCAGGTACATCATTTTTGAAATCCATATTTCGTTCTCTATAGGCCAATAATCCCAAAAAGGTGTTAATAATAAACACATGATAATTTAATTGACCTGGTGGTCTGAAGTGCTGAAGCAAGATCTGATATGGTGCGCAACCATATGCCATGATCGAAGAATTTTCAGCTTCCCAAGTAAGATTCTGCATGGCAATATATAGCGTTTGTACATTTTGAACTTTATTGTAAGCCAAGAAAAACTTTGAATCAGTTTGCGTGTTATTGTCAATCAATCCATTTGTTAACTCATCGCTATGTTCACCTGGATTGTAATCTTTTTCGAGGTATTGACCCGCAAAATCATACAAGATTGACCAGTAATCCTCTTGAAAGTTATGACCTATGGTTTCTTCTAATGATGCCGCTCGAGCGGAAGGGAGTATAATAAAGAACGATGAGCCTAAGATTAGAGTCATACTTACAATAGCAAATTTGTTTTTTATCCTCATATAATTCGCACTAAATTGAAATTGTTTGAGAAATTAAATTTAACACTATTATAGTTCGTGAATATTTAAAATCTATGTTAGACACTATTGTATCTTATTAATGATTTTGAATTCGAACTGACTATACTTAGGCAATCCTAAAGGTAACGCGAACGTAAGACCCTATAGAAAATACATACTGTTCCGATTAAAAATAGAGATTTTTTTGTAATATTTTGCTAATTAAGCTCATAATTCTGGAAACTAACATGATGTTAGTCTTAAAAAAATTTAAGTAAATAAAAAAAAATGATTAATTTTGTTTCTGCCACTCAAAATCTAATTGTATGTATCTCTGAGTAAAAATACAGGTAAAGCCTTAATATTCACAATATAATATGATTTCAATTTATGATCCGATTTTGTTATATAAAAAGCTAGTTACGGAAATTAATTTGTATGCTTTGATAATAATTACATAAACCTGCAGAAACTATTCTCACAAAAAGATTTAACCAGTTAAAAAATCAACTTTTTTCTTATTCCGCATCAGAATTTTGGTCTTTCTGGAGCGTCTTGCTTACAAAACTAGTGGCTTTCTCTTTAAATTTTCCAATGTTTCCTTTTAATCTTTCCACATTGTCTTTCAAGTTGTCCTTGATCTTTATGCCTACCTCCCCCAGTTTTTCTGCTCGCTTTTTGAGCATTTTTTTGGCTTTAGTCTCTTTGATAAGTTCAGATACATCCATATCACAGTTTGGACAATGTGATTTAAACGGTTCTACCATCTTATACGAACAGTTCGGACACACAATAGTCTTTAAGTTTTGCGTAGTAAATTCCATAACTAATGTAACACCATTTAGGAATATAAATATTCTTCCGAATATGGATCTACAAATTTTTAAATTACAACATTTTTATAGAATAATTAAATAGATTTTTTACTGATAAAACAAATTTTAAAATAAAACTAAGGTTATTAATATGCCATCTAGGAGAGGAGACGGTACACTAGTTTTCAAGATTTGTTTCTATGGACCGAGTTTAGGCGGAAAAACAACCGCTCTTGAGTGGGTCTATAACAAAGAAGGATTAGCTAGTGGCGATATGCAACAAATACAAGACCCAACCGGACGAACTTTGTTCTTTGACCGTGTCGTTGCCCGCGTTTCTAACGTGGTCTTCCAGGTTTATACTGTTGCCGGACAAAATTGCTTGAATTCCAAGCTATAGCTAAAGGCGGCACAAGTTTCAACGACAGACGGTTCTGAAAGGAACAGACGCAGTTATCTTTACGTGGGATTCGCTAATTGACCAATGGGAAGAAAACATCTGGTCCTTGAAAGAATTATTGAAATTTTACGGAGATAAATTGATCCCTCCCTCATTTGCGGACCCTCCAGAAGTTCCTAGCGTACTTCTTGCAAATAAACGCGACTTAGAAGAGGTCGTGGAGATTGTTAAGATTCGGCAAGTTCTAGATACTGCGAAACTCACCCACGTATTAATTTACGAAACGATCGCCATTACAGGAGTTAACGTCAAGCGAGCTTTTGTGTACGCTGCGCGCCAAGCAGTTCTCAATCACTACAAGAAACTTTCTGGACAATCTATAGACGGAGTGTAAAAGAACTAAATTATTTTATTTCTATTTCTCTTTTTAAAAAATTATAGGTTTAGGTTGAGTTTCCTAAGTTTTAATATATTGTTCTACTACATCTAAATCTGATAAAGCGAAGGGTTTAGATATGAAACCATTAGCAGAGGTTGCTTGAACTTTTTCCAATACTTCGCTTTTTGGACTTCCAGTTAAATAAAAAACGGGTATGTCTCGAATTTCCAATGTATTTCGGATCTTTTGGCAAAATTCGTATCCATTAGCATCTGGCAGATGCACATCCAATAAAATGAGTTTAGGGGTGTTCTTTTCCAACTCTTTTAAAGCATCTAGCGACGATTCCACCGCCAAACATGTGAATCCCTTTTTTTCAAACACTTCCATCAGAAGGTTGCATATCATCGAAGAATCTTCAACGATTAAAATATCGTATCGATAGTGATACTCATCGTTGTTATTCATTCTGGAATCAATCGTAATGTTTTAATGAGTAATAAATTACGCGTAATTAAATGTTCGGATTAACAAAATAGTGTATGATAGTGTACCATAATAGAAGAAATTACGTAAATTACCTTAAAATCGTAAATTATAGATACACTATCTTTGGTTCTAACAAGTCCTTTGTGACTCTTAAATACCCATAAGAGTTGACATCCGTAAATCTCTTATCTGTTGGAGTCCCAGGGCATATATAAAATTTACCGTCCCTCCATTTTTCGGCGTATGGACGATGGACATGGCCAAAAAGCACTACATCGTAAGGTTCTAAGTTGTGCGAACGGTTTAATCGTTTAATAATAATGTTAGGACCCCCCGTGCCGTGTGTCATAAAGATCTTATGCCCTAATAACTCAAGCTCAGAAGTTTCTGGCAATAATTTTTGCAATTTAGGTCTGTCCATGTTTCCCCTAATCCCAATTACATTTTCTTTTCCAAACGCGTCCTGAAGTAAGAAATACGTTTCTGCGTTATCAAAATCCCCTAAATGGATTAATAGATCGATTTTGCTTTTCTTGAAGTCTTCGATGATGTGTTTTGGAATGGTTGGACCTCTTGAAGGGATGTGAGTATCGCTTATCAATCCAATTAATATTGATTCTTTGCTCATTTTTACATTTCCATTAATTTTAATGAATTAATAAGAAAGTACTACCTTTTGGAATTAATAATTTAAATTAAACTAATTCTTTTTCTTCTTCTCCTAGAATTATCAGTGCGGTAATTCGTTTCCGCGTTCTTCATACATTACTCTAATTCTAACTTTTCTAAGATATAACATAGAAAACGTTAAAATTACAATTTCAACAATAGAAATGCAAGCGTCAATTCCCGAATTAATATACCACCCAAACAAATCCTCCAGTTGCGGAAAATAGTACCAAATGGGAAGAATTGCTATAAACAAATCCCAAACTGCTAAAATTATTCCTGTGGAAAGAGAGACGAAAATTGGGTTTTTACTCTCGTTGTTTTCCGTTCCTATAATAAATATAAATGGCCGTATTAAAACGATAAGTCCAATACCACATATCCAACCAGAGATGACAAAGAACATATATATAAAAATAGAGATACGTTGTACTTCAACTATCCAAATTCCAGTTAGAGGGAGTTTTGCCAATATTTGATAATCTAAATAGTATAGTATGTGAGATATTGGGTATAGTAGTACGAAAAATAAACCAATCATAGCCTTTAAGATGCATTCTGATATTTTCATATTGAATGTGAAGATTTTACTTTATCTTCTCTTTGAGTTTTAGATTTGGATTAATCTTCCATAAGATAGTAAGTTTAAGTAATTAATAAAGGTGAGGAATTTAGCCAGAGTTTAAGATAATTTTTCGTTTTCAATTTCTTTCGTACATTTCCCGGTGGCGCTAACCGAATCTCCCTCGTAAAGATTTATCACGCTAACCCCTTTGGCTTTGCGATGGGTAATTCTGATCGAGTCGACGGGTAATCTAATTACTTGTCCTTGTTCGGTTCCAATGAGCAGGTCTTCGTCCTCGGCGATTTTAGCAGCGATCACATGATCGTTTTCCTCTTCTTTAAGTGATATGTTAATTACCCCTTTCGCAGCTCTCCCTGTTTTTCTGTACTCCTCGATTTTGGTTCTTTGACCGTATCCATTTTCCGTTAGAGTAATGAGAAAATCGTCGTCCGTTACAAGTAATCCGTCTATAACTTCGTCTTCTTCCCGTAAATTAACACCCTTTACTCCCATAGAGTTACGCCCAAGATCCCGTAGCTCAGACTCGTCGAACCTTATGGCGTATCCTAATTTAGTAGCGATAAATATATCTTGCAATTCATTAGAAATTTTTTTTACGCTAACTAATTCATCGTCTTGTTTGATTCTTTGGGCCCTAATTCCCGTTTTTTGAATCTTTCCAAAATGCTTTAAGGCTATTTTCTTTGCGATTCCGTTTTTAGTGACCATTATCAGCTTATCGTTGGTATTAAAACTGTGAATTGGGATAGTTTGAGATATTTGTTCCTCCGATTTAATCGATATTAAGTTAACTATTGGCTTACCTTTTGCGGTTCGAGTTTGCAAGGGTACTTCAAAACATTTGATCGAGTAAACCCGTCCACGAGATGTGAAAAAAAGAATGGTATCGTGAGTAGAGCACACGAACAAGTCGATAATGAAATCCTCCTCTCCAACCGTCATTCCTCTTTTTCCCCTCCCCCCTCGTCTCTGCGCTTTATATTCCGTCAAAGACATTCTCTTTATATACTGATTCTTTGTTAACACTACAATGGTCGGTTCTTTTTTGATTAAATCCTTCTTTTTTATCGATTTAACTTCTTCGGGTTCTAATATCTGAGTACGTCGCTCATCTCCGTACTTTTTGCTCAATTCTGATAATTCGTCTTTAATTATAGTTAATCGCCTTTTTTTGTTCGTTAAAATGTCAGATAAATCGGAAATTGTGTCTTCTAGCGATTGCTTCTCATCGTTTAGTTTTTGCTGCTCTAAATTTGTGAGACGTGAAAGTGGCATGTCTAAGATGGCCTTAACTTGAATGTTGCTCAATTTGTAACTTTTCTTTAGCTTCTGCTTCGCATCATCTGGGTCTCTCGCCGATTTTATAAGGGTTATAATGTTATCGATGTCGTTTAGCGCAATAAGTAACCCTTCGACTTTATGTAATCTTTCTTTTGCTTTTTTAAGAGAAAATTCGGTCCGCTTATATATTACATCTAATCTGTGGTTAATGTATTCTTGTATTAATTCCTTTAAATTGAGAATTTTAGGTTGTTTGCCGTTGTTGATGAGGACTAAGTTGACAATGCTAAAGCTAGTTTGTAATCTAGTCCTTTTATATAACACATTCTTCACTATCGCAGGTTGAGCGCTTTTCTTTAACTCAAGGACAATTCTCATTCCCTTCCTGTCGGACTCGTCCCGCAAATCCCTAACTTCTTTCAACACTCCATCCTTAATTAACTTCGCAATGGATTCTATCAGACTCGTCTTATTTACTAGATACGGTATTTCCGAAATTACAACGTTAAATTTGTTTTTCTTTTCTTCAATGTCTACTTTTCCTCGAATAGTGATATTTCCCTGACCGCTGGAATATGCATCGTAAATTCCGTTACTATCCGTTATGATTCCCCCTGTAGGAAAGTCGGGCCCCTTAATAATTTCCATTAATTCTTCAATTGAAATGTCTGAATCGTCTATCGTTGATGTGATGCCTAAACACACTTCCATTAAGTTATGAGGTGCCATAGAGGTTGCCATCCCAACTGCGATCCCTTTAGTACCGTTTAGGAGCATGTTTGGCAATTTACTGGGCAAATACTCCGGTTCGGAGGTGGTTCCGTCGAAATTTGGTAGAAACACAACGGTTTCTTTGTCTAGATCTTCAATCAATTCGTTTGCTATTTGGGAAAGGCGACCTTCAGTGTACCTATACGCCGCAGGAGGGTCCCCATCGATAGAACCGAAGTTACCTTGAGGATCGATTAATGGATAACGTAGTGAAAAATCTTGCCCCATACGTACAAGAGCATTATATACCGCCAGATCTCCGTGAGGATGATAGTTTCCTAAAACATCCCCCACGATCTTAGCGCACTTTACATGAGAGTTGTTATAAAGCCAATTGTTTGTGGCCATGGAGTAAATAATTCTCTTATGTACTGGTTTTAATCCATCTCGTACATCTGGTATCGCTCGACCGACCACTACCGACATGGCATAGTCTATGTAGCTACTTTGCATTTCTTCCTTTAGAGATACCTCTTTTATCTGCTCAACCGTCATATTAAATCCTCTTATTTGTATTAAAAAAGAGTAAATTAAATGTCTAAAGTCCTAACATCACTATAGTGCTCAATTATGAACTTTTTTCGGGCTTTGACTTCTTTGCCCATTAGCTTAGTAAAGATGAGGTCGTTCTCGAGATAATCCTCATATGTAACCTGTTTGAGGATACGCGAATCCCTATTCATGGTTGTGTCGTAAAGCTCGTCAGGATTCATCTCTCCTAATCCCTTATATCTTTGGATTTTAATACTGGATGTATTTTTTAACTTGTATTTTTCCACAAGTTCTTCTAACTTTTTATCTCTATCTGCATCAGTATATACATATTCACTCGATTTACGATAGGATAACTTGTACAAGGGAGGCACAGCCATATACAAATAACCTTCGTCAATTAACGGCCGCATGTACCTAAAAAAGAACGTAAGCAATAAAGTTTCGATGTGATGTCCATCCACATCTGCGTCGCAAAAGATTATCACTTTATAATACCTCAAATTGTCAATGTTAAAATCCTCATCATTTACGCCTTGAACGCCGACTCCCAATGCTTTGATTATGGACTGAATTTCGTTATTTTTTAAGATCTTGTCCATTCTAGCTTTTTCTACGTTCAAAATTTTACCCCTTAAAGGTAAAATCGCTTGGTATTCTCGATCTCTCCCTTGCTTAGCAGTTCCCCCAGCTGAATTCCCTTCAACTATAAAGATCTCAGATTCTTCCGGATTGTTGGAAGAGCAATCGGCCAGCTTTCCCGGTAATCTAGCGCTATCTAACGCCGATTTCCTACGAACGAGAGACCTCGCTTTTTGAGCCGCTTCTCGAGCTGCTTTTGCGCTTATCGATTTCAATAACAGTTTTTTAGCAGTTTCGGGATTTTCTTCCATATATTGATAAAGTTTTTCCGTAATAACTTGACTTACCATTTGTCTAATTTCAGGATTTCCAAGCTTGATTTTAGTTTGGCTTTCGAATTGAGGATCAGGGATTTTAACTGAAATTACTGCTGATAAACCTTCTCTCGTGTCACTCCCAGAGAGAACGTGGTCTTTGTACTTCTTGTCCATGTCCTTTTCAATGTATGTGTTTAAAGTTCTTGTGAGTGCCGATTTGAACCCAGTTAAATGGGTACCCCCCTCGATGGTGTTAATAGTATTTGCGTAGGTTAACACATTGGTTTGATATCCTTGATTGTACTGCATAGCGATATCAACTTGATACATTCTACCCCCATCCTCTTCAAATGTATCCTGGAGAGTTATAACATCGTTGTGTATAGGCATTTTATCTTTGTTTAGATAGGTTATAAACTCCTTTAATCCCCCCTTATAATAGAATACTTCTTCTTCTTCCGTAACCTCATCGTAAATCTCGAATTTTGCTTGTGGAGTCAAAAAGGCTAGCTCCCGCATCCGATTTGCGATCGTTGAGAATGTGAATATCCTTTCGTTGGGATCAAATTCAAAAATATTATTATCGGGGTAGAAGGATATTTCAGTTCCTGATTTGTTATTTTTAACCTCTGAAATTTCTGGTTCTGACTGTTTTTTTCCTTTTGAAAATTTTTGGACATACTTATTTCCATCGCGATGGATTTCTACAATTAACCATTCAGTTAGCGCGTTGACAACGGACAATCCAACTCCGTGTAAACCCCCCGATATTTTATAGCTTTTACTGTCGAATTTACCTCCCGAATGAAGGTGTTCCATAATGACTTCGACCGCTGGCTTTTTAAATTCTGGGTGTATATCGATTGGTATTCCACGGCCGTTATCCGCAACCGAGACGGAATTATCTTTATTGAATACCACGCTTATTTTATCAGCAAATCCACCCATTGCTTCGTCTACACTGTTGTCCAAGACTTCAAAAATTAGATGATGGAGTCCTTTTTTTCCTTGGTCTCCAATATACATACTTGGACGCTTCCTAACGCCATCCAAGCCTTTCAAAACTTGGATGTCCTGAGCGTCGTACGAATCTTGATTAGGGGTGTTATTAGACATGAGAAGCAAGCGTTCCTAATTAAGTTTGTAAAAGTAAATTATATCAATTTTCACTGATATTTTAACGATTTACATATAATAATAAGCAATCCTAACATTTAAGTGCATTGCAGTTTTTTAATCGTTTTAAAACTTAAATAGTTCGAACATAATAGCTTCCTTGAAGCTTTAGATTAATTTCTGATTCTCGATTTAGAAAAGAGAATTAATTTTCTGATTTAGATGCTTATGGAACTTCAAGGTAAGTAATAAGTTTTGTACGAAATTGTAGAATATTCGTTTTAATTCTTTATAATTTGAAACCAATCTTGAGAATACTAGTTATTATTCCTTCATCCTTCTTAATGCATATGCTAACTTTAGTATATCTGATAAATTGTCATCCACATCGTGGGTTCTAATGATATGTGCGCCATTGAACACCGAAATTGCTGTTGCCGATAACGAGCCGTATAAACGCTCGCTTGGGTCAGGTTTATTCAAGATCACCCCTATAAACGATTTCCGCGACACCGCTATTAGTATAGGTTTGTTCAGCACCCTTAGTTTTTCTAAATTAGCGAGGATTTTTAAGTCATATTCAGGGATTTTCTGCTTAATCCACCTTCCAATCCCGGGATCAAGTATAATTTGGTTTTCATTGTAGCCTTTAGAACTAAGCCTTTCGATTGTAATCTTAAATTCCTCCATAATCTGCTCTATAGTTAGTAAGTCACCTGGTACATCTTTTGAGGCCATGATAATCAACGGGAGGTCGTTGTCTACAACGAAATCCTCCAAACTAGGATCGGTTTTAAGACTACTCACATCGTTTATAATTATTTTCTTTTGGTATTTATTAGCTAATTCGAGACTTACTTCAGCAACCTTTCGATATTGAGTATCAACTGATATTAGTATGGTATCTGGTATTATTCCACAAACATTTTCCATAGCTATTTTCATCCTATTTACTTCTTCTTCTATTGAAATTTTATCAGACCAAGGGGCAGTTGAACGACCACCAATATCTAATATATCAGCACCGTTTTTTACCATTTCTAAAGCAGCATTTTTAATTTTTTCAGGTTCTACATAAACAGAGCCTTTATAGAAAGATTCAGGACTTAAATTTATGACTCCCATCATTACTGTGGGAAAATCATAACCAATTTCTAAAATATCATGTATTTTCGTATATATCTTTTTCATTATTTAGTATAAAAATGATAATTAATCTGAAATATCTTAAAAAAGAAATAATTTTGATTTAAATTTGATGTAAAAACAATTTACTTCTTAATTTTTAAGTTACTTAATAATATAACATTAATCTATAAAATTAGTAGAAGATGAATGAAGCAACTATTATTTCTTAGTAAAACCAGACCATTGTACATTTATAACCCCAGTCGATCTAGCTATCTCGTAAAAATTCTCGATTTTTTCTTTAGTCATTAAATCTCTATCTTTTAAAGACCAGATCAGATTCAATCGTTCGTATTTTGACACACATAAATTATTAAACGCCAATAAATCCCATCTCGAGGGAAAATTATTTAATTGATGTACAATAAAATTTCCAATTCCTAATATATTCTCTTTAGTAGCTGTGTAGGAAGGAATTATTGGAGTTCTAATCCAAATTTCCTTATCCTTTTTAGCTAAGTATTGAGAAATCCAAATAGCATTTTCAAGGATTAGTTCATTTGGAACACCTGTAAATGCTTTATGCTTCTTTGAGTTGATCTCCTTAATGTCTAATAAGACTAAATCAACATACTGAAGAAGTTTTTGATAAATTTTTTTTGATGCATAACCACATGTATCTAAAGCGGTTGAAATCCCATATTTTTGCATTTTTTCAACAATTCTAACACAAAATCTGATTGAATGGTTGGTTCTCCTCCAGAAACCGTAATACCCCCTTTTGATTTTTCATAATATACTTTATCCTTATTAATCTCTCGAAATAGATCATCTATTACCCATAATTCTCCAAACATGTGTAAAGCAGTACTTGGACATTTTAATACACAACTCCCGCATCCTATACACTTTTTGCGATCAATGTGCAATCCATCCTCCTCAAATCGCAATGCATCTTGTTGACATGTATCTATACATGTTTTACATCCAATGCATTTATGTTTAAACCATTCAATTTGCTTCTTTTTCAATATAGATTCTGGATTATGACACCACTTACAGTTTAATGGACATTGCTTAAAAAATATTGTCGTTCGAATTCCTGGTCCATCCTCTGTTGACATTTTTTGAATCTCAAAAATTAATCCTTGCTTTATTCTTATCAAGTCTGAAACCATCAATAATATGGATATATAAATCTAAATTTAATATCAAACCCAATATCAATTCATTATATATAAAAAAAAGAAGAAATTTTTTTATTCAGGCATTTCAAAAGTTGTAATTTCAGGGAGTACTTCAAGTTCTGGATAAATAATGCCTGGTAGGGGAGGTACAGCATTATAGACTTCTTCAATACCAACCGAACCTAATGTGACACCTCGATATTTCTTATATCCCATAAATGCGCCTTTTACCATATGTGCTATAAATTCTGAGTTTAATCCATATATTGCGATTTTGCTGTTTTCAGGAATGGATGCTAATTGCTCCTTAAACATAGTAGGTGGAAAGACTAGCTTTGTATTATCAGCAGCAATTGCTTGAAAACAGGGTAAGACTATCGGATAGTTATCAACTGGGTCTATAAATGCTAAAAATTTTGGATTCATAACTCCAGTGAAAATTTGTTTACCGTTATAATCAAGTCTTTCTTTAGAATTACCTGTCTTTGCTGCTCCCTTTGCCCATAAATTGAAAATTATCCCTTTTAAGAGTTTTCCAATTGATATCTTCTGAAGTGGGGAAACTGATACGACATTACTATAGAATGCTCTCCAAACATTCATAGTTGTTGAATACCGCATTTCAGGTGTATTATTAAAATCATCGAGATCTTCACCTGATTTTAGAATATGTGAAAAGTCAGCTTTAATCTGTAACATCATCAAAGGTTTCTTTCCCGACATATAAAAATATCCATGTTTAGAATTCTCTTGGATGTATCTTTTTGATTTACCATGCATGAATTCTCCCCATACAACTTGATTAGGAGACTTAGCTTTATTATTTGAGATAAATGTTATGTGTGGCCATCCTTTTTCATCAATAGTGCTCATTAATTTTACCATTGCTATTTTTTGAGTGAAATCACAGGCTTCTTTACTTAATTCTTTTTTCCATAAATCATGATTTCTTTTCACTTCCATTTGTTTCACCTCTTTAAATTACCTGCATCTCTCTTGATATAATTTCCTCTTGTAATTCTTTTCCAATGGTTACGAAATAAGCATTGTATCCAGTAACTCTAACTAATAATTCTTTATAATTTTCAGGATGTTTTTGAGCATCGCGAAGCATTTCAGAATTCACCATATTAATTTGCAATGCTGTACCTCCATTTTCAATATATCCACGTAAATATGCTTTGAATTTCTCTTTATGTTCTTTATCTCTAAGAAATACACTTGGATTAAAAGTAACTGTATGGCTTGTACCATTTGGTAGATAATTTACATATTCATTATTTGCGGTTTTTCCTCCAATCACATTTCCAACTGAATTTGTCACTGCAGAAGGACCACTATTTACTGCACCTGTCGAGGGACAAATTGCGTTTGATAAAAATGTTCCAGAATTTCTTCCATTAGGAGTGGCAACACATTTTGATGCATCTGGACCCGCCCAATAATTCCAAGATAACATTCCAGGTCTAAATTGGAAATCATTAGGAGTTTTATAATTCCAGCACTCATTACACCAAGTTTCCATAACTTTTCTTCCGATCTCATCTGGTTCATCCTCATTATTGCCATATTTAGGAGCTTTCTTTTGAAACATTGATTGCATTATTGTTTGTTCCTTGCTTCCTTTATAATCATTTAATAATGCCTTTTTAACTTGTGTTATAGTGTACTTTTTATCATCATATACAAACTTTTTAATGGCCAATAACGAATCTACAGTTGTAGCATATCCCACACCTTCAATTGTAACAAATCTTAATTCTGGACCCCCACTACGCACATCTAAAGCCTTTTCAGCACATCCTCGTATAATTGTAGACACATAAGGGGTGGGCAAGAAATCCGATCTAAAAATTTCAAAAGGATTGTAAACATCAACAATATGTCTGATTAAATATTTGATTTGCTTAACCCAAGCATTCCAAAATTCCTCCCATGTTTCAAAATTCTCTGGATCACCAGATTTTGGACCTAATTGTTTTTTAGATTTTTTAGGATCATCAATTGGCATATTTTTTCCATTCCATAAAGTTAATTCAATACTCTTAGCCAGATTTAAATTACAATTAACAGTACCAGAACGATCATTTCCCTGCATAGTATTTTCTAAGCAACCCACTATACCATAATCCCAAGCCAATTCTTTAGGAACACCTTCTAACACCATTCCAGCAATGCTCCTCTCATCAAAATTAAGTAAGAATGGACTTCCTTGAGTTCGACTAATCATATCTACAATGATATCTAATAATCGTTGTGGTGAGTTTCTGTGGAGCCTTATATTAGGTTTTGGCTCAAGACTAGGATACCATTCATCAATTACTTCCAAAATTGTGTAAGTTAATTCATTTGTAAGATCCTCGCCATTTGGACCACATCCAGATAGTGTAATTAATTGACCAAAAGAAGAATTAATCCCATGTTTTCCACCTAGCACCATCAATGCATCATATGCAGTATGGCAATGGAACCAAAAACTACCTAAAATTTCTTTAGCAAAATCTTTTGTTATATTCTTCTCTTCCAGTACATCTTTTTTGTATAAATGCCAAAGATGCTGGTCAAAGCGTCCAAACGATGTTCCTGGTCCAGGATATGATTCTTCGGCCATTATAAGCATGTGAGTTATCCATATTGCTTGGAGACCTTGCCAAAATGTTTCTGCAGGTTTCCAAGGAACATATTCAAGATTTTTTGCCATTTGTTCGAGTTCTTTGACTCTTTCAGGTGTAGAAGCTGTTTCCTTCAATTTACGACACTTATCCGTGTATTTCTTAGCTAATTTTTTTGGAATTTCTGCCGAACGCATCATTGCTCTTAATTCATTGCCTTTTGGCCCCTTTTTTTCTTTCTCAGATAATTTTTCATAATGGTTCTTTATGTTTTCATAAATATATTTAAACCCCTTTTTCAGAACTGTTTCATAATCACAAATAATATGTCCTGCTGTCGCTCCAGCATTTCCAAAACCATTATTATGGAATTCTCTTATAGATACTCGGTTTTTGAAAGTTTGCTTCCAATATTTTTTTGCTTGTTTTTTATCCAAACAACGACTAAGCATTGTGCTGAATCGGCCACCAGCAATCAAATCATTTTCAGAAATAATTTCTTGTGGAACATAATTCAATATAACTGTTTCAAAGAAAATAGTTCTACGTTCGGGTAATGATAGTTCCCAAAGATTATCGGGTACTTTTACAGGTATAGCCATTGATTCTGCTGAGTAATATACTCCCTTCTTTTTAAATCCAAGCATATCTAAAAGATCTGGGGCTACATAAAAATCACCCTCATGTAATATCACATCCCATTCAACACCAGTGGTAAAAAACATAAATAGATTATTCCATTTCCTTTTATGTCCTGTAAAATAATAATTACGAAGCCACTTTGAGCGGGATAATAAATCATGAGCATGTGCTATAGGAAATTTTGGATTTTTCCCATTAGATCTTAAATTTTCTTTAAAATCACTCATAATACTCGTTTAATATTTTTTTATAAAGGTATAATAATAATAGATCACTTTTCCTATTTAAATGTTGGACTCGTTTAAAAAGGAGCCTAATGTTCGATAAATATTTTTTAATAATCTAGAAATTTTATTTATTATGGGTAGAAGCTATTACCTTACAAAATTTGGACAATTTTAAAATATGTTTTATGTTAGAACAGTATCCAGTAGATGAAGATATATATTAGAAAATCATATTTTTGCCAAAATAATTAAAAAGACTTAAATTTATTTCTATAAATTGAATAGCTTACTATTATGAAAATTTAATTTAATGGTGAGTTTAAAAACAAAAATAAAACTAAATGAAACTATCAAATCATTTTCCTTTTTATAGTAAAATTACGAAAGGCGACTTAATTTTCCTAGAATAATGGATCAAAAATATTCCAAAAAGAATTTAAAATTAAGAATTGAAGTTTTAAGATTAATGGAAAGTCTTACTAGACTTAGAATAATCTTATCACTTATAATATTTAGAAAGGTAAGTTTAACCAAGTTAAGTCAGTTATTAGGGAGAGCTAAATCTACAATTACCCATCATATAAAAAAACTGGAAAATCTAGGGATAATATCATCTACTAGGAAAGAAGCACGTGGTTCAATTGATGCAAAGGTATATGAATTAATTCCAAATTTTCTTGAAAAATTAAATTTAGAGACTGAGGAAATCATATTATCTAAGCAAAGTAAATATAAAGAAGATATTAATGATGCAATATTGAATGATATTCTTTTTTTTAAAATTATTAAAATTCTATTTGAGCAAGCAATATTATATTATAATGCAATAATTGATAAAAGCATGAAAGCAAAGCCAAAAATCTTCAAGAACTTTCAAGATATTCATTTTAAAATTCCAATAAATTATGATTATTGGTTTCTTTCTGAAAAAGGGCGAGAATCATATGAAGAATGGAATAAAAAATATAAAAAAGAATTAGAAACTATCATTCATGAAGATAATTTGAAGAATAAAGAAGCTATTAGGCCATATCTTATTTTAAATACTTTTTTTCCATTGTTACAAATAATAGAATATGATTCAGAATTAAAAGAATTTAGAAAGCTTTTCCAAGCTCTTGAATGATATAATTCAATTAAGATTTATCGTATTTCGCCTTAGAAAACTGATTTTTTAATCAAAACTTTTCTAAATTTTAATTTAATATTAATAAGCTTTTTTTTGAATTTTCATAAATTAAATTTTATTTTTATAAATTGAGAGGTTCTATACAATGATTCAATTAAACTCAATTTCTATTCAAGGAAATTTGTAAATCAAAGAGATAAATTTTGCTTATAATTGATTTTACCTAGATATGATTAGGTTTTTGATTTTTATTTTGTAATCTTGATTCGGATATCTTTAAATACATTTAGATTGTATTTATATTAATTTAAACATAACTTTATATTTTGAACATTTGGAATTGGATCCACTATTAATTACAAATGGATTAACTTGTTTAATTGTTTCAGTGATTTCTATTTTCACTGGATTAAAAATAGCTTATAAATATTTTCAACATAGAGAAAGAATATTATTATTAGTTGGTATTACATGGTTGTTGATGTATGAGGGTTGGTGGGCTCCCTCTATTTCATTTATCTTATTAATTACAACAAATCAAACTCTATCTATAGAATTATTTTTCTTAGTAGCTGTTGGTTTGACTCCTGTAGCAATAACATTATGGATGATTGCTTTTACTGAGTTAATGTATAATAATTTACAAAAACCAATTATCATAATATTTATAATCCAAATTATAATTTTCGAGACTTTTTCTCTTTATTATATTTTTACCGAACCTTCAATACTAGTAGAAATGGTAGGGATTATCGATGCTGAATATAAACCACCTCTATTAATATTTTTTATTGAAATAGCATGTTTATTAATAATAACAGGTATACTCTTTGTACGAGAATCAATTAAAATAGATAAACCTGAAATTAGATTAAAAGCTAAATTTTTGCTTCTTGGATTTATTTCATTTGATATTGGCTCTTTTTTAGATGTATTCTTAACATTAGATATAATAACTCTTTTACTTTATAGAAGTATTTTAGTATTTAGTTCATTCGCGTTTTATTTTGGATTTTTTTTACCAAATTCATTGAAAAATTTATTGTTAAAAGAAAATTAATTTTAGATTCTACTATTTGGTTTAAATATCTTTAAAATCCTATGTTATTTAAGCATTTATTATACCAACCTTTTATTTATTCAAAAATTATTATTAATTTTTATAACAAATTAACACAGAGGAAATGATTCATGGTTAAAGAATTAACAAAAAAAATGATCGATATTGTAAGATTACAAATGCTCTATAATATTTCTAATGGATGGTCTTGGTATGCATATAAAAGATTGGGACCTAAAGGCATTATTGAAGCAGAATTGGAGATGTGGGACAAATTAATGCCTCCTGCTGTGGACTTATTATATCAATTGATTGAACCAGAGGGAAATGACATCGAAAAAGCAAGGCAAGTTCTTACTCAAGTGAGTAAAATTAATGGATATATTCCTAAAAAGATTGAACAAACTCCAGAATCATTAAAATGGGAATATAAAAATTGTCCAAATTGGAATTCTATGATTCAAATGGAATTAGATGATTATATATCTAAAAATGGAGAACCTGCAAAAGTATCATGTATCCATGGTTGTACTAAGATTCATACTCATTATTTCAAAAAAATTAACCCTAAAATAAAAGTACAATGCATTAAGAACAGACCAGATGCGAATGACACTTGTATTTTTAAAATATCTTTTAATTGATTCAATTAATCTTTAAAAAATTAAATTAGAAGATTTGTTTCTTGAGACCATATGTCTGTAGGATTGCAATAGCGATAAGAGATATAAGATAGGGATTATTCTAAAATGTGTTATGGAGTTATTTTCGATTAGATTGCCTCTCATCGAGAACAATGACCCTTTATTAGATATTATTATCCAAAATATAAAAAAACATGGAAGATCCTTAAATGAAGGAGATATTATAGTAATATCAGAGAAAGTAGTTGCAACATCTCAAGGAAGGGTGATGAGTTTAGATGATGTGAAAAACATTTCAGAGGATGCTAAAACATTAGCAAATCAATACGATATGGACGAAAGATTAGTGGAGCTTATTTTACGAGAAGCCTCGACGATTTTAGGAGGTATGCACCATGTAATTCTTACAAAAGTTAACGACTTTTTAATTGCGAATGCAGGTATAGATCAATCGAATGCGGGAGTTAATAATGTAGTGTTATTACCCAGTGATTTAAACGAAACAATTAAGAATTATCACAAAAGACTGAAGTTTGAATTTAACATGGATAATTTAGGAATCATTATTGCTGATTCTAGGGTTCAACCGCTTAGGAAGGGGACAATTGGTATAGCGATTGCTACTGCTGGATTTGAACCAATTGAGGATTTTCGTGGTAAACCGGATTTGTTTAATAGACCATTAGAGATAACCATGAGAGCAATTGCCGACGATTTGGCAAGTGCTGCTCAATTCTTGCTTGGCGAAGCAAACGAACAAACACCAGTTGTGATTATTAAGGGAGCTAAAGTTACTTTTACTGAAAATCCTCAATTAACAATGGAAATGCCTCCTGAGGAGTGTTTATATATGAATATTTTTTCGAAATACCTTCTTCAAAAGAAAAAATAAAACTCATTTAACCTTAATTCTCTCCTCGCATTAGTCACTTTTTTTAAAAATACAGAACTTAAGTAGATATATTAAAAACCATGTAATTCTAAAATGAAAGCTAAGGATTATTTATCTATCCAAGAAGCAACGGAAAAAGGATCCGGCAATGTTAATTTAAGAGGTTGGGTGTATCGAGAAAGAAAGTCAAACAAATTCGTGTTCATAGTGCTAAGAGACGAATCAGGCATAATACAATGCGTAATCTCGAATAAAAAGAACCCAGAATTATTTGAAAAAGCTCAACCGTTAACTATTGAATCGTCTGTTAAAATTTCGGGCGAAATAAAGAAAGACGAGAGAGCTCCTACAGGATTTGAAATTGCTGTATCACAACTAGAAATTTTGCAGGTAGCTGAACCATTTCCTATAACCGAATACCAATCTCCAGAGTTACTTTACGACAATCGACATCTATGGATACGTTCTCGCAGGTTTAACGCCATACTCAAAATTCGTCATACGATAGTCGGCGCTATTCATGAGTTCTTTAGAAGTAACGGATATTACGAGTTCGACGCTCCAATATTTCAACCAACTCAGTCTGAAGGAGGATCTACGCTGTTCGAAGTTAAATATTTCAGAGATAAAATATACTTATCCCAAACCTGGCAATTGTACGCAGAAGCGGCAATTTTTTCGTTAGGGAAAATATACAACATGGGACCAACCTTTAGAGCGGAAAAATCTAAAACTTCTCGGCACTTAGCTGAATTCTGGATGGCGGAAATGGAAGCAGCCTGGATGCAATTGGACGATGTAACTCAAGTAGCGAAGAACGAAATACGATTTATTATCTCGCAAGTATTGAAATATAATCAAAACGAGCTTGAAATATTAGAGAGAGATATCGATCTTTTAAAAAAGTACGAAAAAGCAGAGTATCCGAGCATTAAGTACGCAGAAGCTTTAGAACTCCTAAATTCGAAGTATAATATGGAAGTTCCTTGGGGTAAAGACTTAAGAACCATCGAAGAAGCTAAGATTGCAGAACACTTTCAAGTTCCCGTAGTAGTCACACATTACCCCACAGAAATTATGGGTTTTTACAAGCCTCCGAGCGAAGAAAATGCAAAAGAAGCGCTTTGTTTTGATATGCTTGCTCCTGAAGGATATTGTGAAATCATAGGAGGTTCTGAAAGAAGCTTGTTGGTTCAGGACATGATGAACAGATTAGAAGCTGATGGAGAAGATCCTAAGAATTACGAGTGGTACTTTGACTTGAGAAAATATGGTAGCGTTCCTCATTCTGGTTATGGTTTGGGAGTTGAAAGAGTTGTTTCGTGGATATGTGGACTAGATAACATAAAAGACGCAATACCGTTCCCCAGAACGATGTTAAGGAAAACTCCATAGTAATTATTTTGTTATCATTCCTATTATTTTATTTAATTTCGATATACTTACAAATCAAGTAAAGGAATTCGTTTAAAAATCGATTTAGTGAAACTTTTTAGAAATCCTCCACTAATTCTATAAATATTCTTAATTAATTAACTAACATCACTATATAATCATCTAAAGATGGATTTCAGAGAGTTATTCGCCATCGAAGCTATCGAAAAATTGAGAACCCAAGAACTCTCATGTAAGGAGTTAATTCAAAATATCTTTGAAACTATTGATAAATTTGAACCAAAGATCCATTCTTATGTGAATTTATCTGAGAAGCAAGCGTTAAAGAAAGCTGAAAAACTAGATAAGACAAATGATCCCAATAAGTTTAAGAAAAAACTATACGGATTACCCTTTGCTAACAAGGACCTAATATGTGTCAAGAATTTTCCTACGACTTGCTGTTCGAAAATTTTACATAATTACAAACCTCCATATAACGCTTCGGTAATTCAGAGTGTCGTTGATAAAGAAGGAGCGGTACACATAGGAAATACGAATATGGATGAATTTGCTATGGGAAGCTCCACTGAAAATAGTTGCTTTGGTCCAACTTACAACCCGTGGGACTTGGCTAGAGTCCCTGGGGGATCTAGCGGAGGTGCTGCTGCTGCCGTTGCCTCGGGTTTGGCCATGATAGCGTTAGGGAGCGACACCGGTGGAAGTGTGAGGTGCCCAGCGGCATTCTGTGGTGTTGTTGGGCTAAAACCCTCCTATGGGAGAGTCTCTCGCTACGGTTTAATAGCGTTTGCTAATTCCTTAGATCAAATTGGTCCTATTACAAAATGTGTGTATGATTCTGCTCTAATGCTTGAAGTAATATCTGGTAAAGATCCTTTAGATTCCACTTCGGTGAATATCAAAGTAGATCAATATACAAACGAAATCAAGAAAGAGATAAAGGGAAAAAAAATTGGAGTTCCTAAAGAATTCTTTGGAGAGGGTATTGATAAAGTGGTTAATCAAAGCGTCAAAAAGTCAATTCATCGCTTGGAGGGATTAGGTGCGAAGATTGTAGATGTATCAATACCTAATCTTGAGTATAGCGTCGCTACCTACTATCTTACCTGCATGAGTGAAGCAAGCTCGAACCTCGCTCGGTACGATGGGTTAAGATATGGAGAGATGGCAGAGGATGTCCGAGGAAATGTGTTCGATGCTTTTAGTAAAACTCGTGGTGAGTTATTCGGAGCGGAAGTTAAGAGGAGGATTTTTCTCGGTACATACATACTATCTGCGGGTTACTACGACATGTATTACATTAAAGCGTTAAAGGTAAGAACGCTCATTAAACGAGATTTTCAACAGGTGTTTAAGACCTGCGACTGTATTGCGTCTCCAACTATGCCAATTACTGCCTTTAAAATCGGTGAATTAATAGACAATCCAATTCAAATGTACATGATCGATATTCTCACTTGTCCCGTCAATTTAGCAGGATTACCCGCCATATCTATACCGTGTGGATTCGATAATTATAATTTACCAATAGGATTTCAACTTATAGGTAACCACTTCGATGAAAAAACTATACTTAATGTTGCTTATCATCTCGAGCAAGACTTAAACATTAATAGAAAAAAACCGATTATTTCCAAAATTTAAGAACATGCCAGAAGAAGATTTTTCAGTGATCATTGGATTAGAAGTCCACATTCAGCTAACAAATTTGAATACTAAACTATTTTGCGGTTGTAACAGCGATTACAGGGCCGACGATCCTAATACTCATCTTTGCCCCATTTGTTTAGGCTTACCGGGAACCCTACCAGTAGTAAACGAAAAAGCGGTTGAATTTGCAACCCGATTAGCTTTAGCGTTAAAATGTAACATAAATGATTCAATGTATTTCTTTCGAAAAAACTACTTTTATCCCGATCTTCCTAAAGGATTTCAGATAAGCCAATACAACAAGGCAGGTGGAAAAGCATTTGCAGATGGTGGGCTAATTACAATAAAAATAAATGACCACAAAAAAGACATAAAACTAAATAGAATCCATCTCGAAGAAGATCCCGCCCGGCTAGTTCATAAGGGAAGTATTGCGACATCGCCATATACCCTTGTAGATTATAATCGGTCTGGGGTAACTTTAATTGAGATTGTAACGGAGCCAGTAATAACCTCCCCAGAAGAAGCCCGGGAGTTTTTGAAGCAGTTAAAATCAATTGTTAATTATTCAGGAATTTCTAACCTTGATCTGGAGGGTTCAGTTAGAGTAGACGCTAATATCTCCATAAAAGGTCACGAACGCAGTGAAGTTAAGAATATAAGCAGCTTTAAGGAAGTAGAGCGAGCGTTAAGGCACGAAATTGTCAGACAAAAAAATTTAATCAAACGTGGAAGGAAAATAATACAGGAAACGAGACATTGGGACGATAAACGACGAGTCACTATTTCATTACGAACCAAGGAATACGAAGCGGACTACCGATACTTTCCAGAGCAAGACTTAAATCCGATAGAGATCAATGATGATTATATCCAAAATGTTAAAAGTGTTTTACCAGAAATGCCAAATGAAAGATCTCTTAGACTTCGTAGGGATTACAATCTCTCTGAATTTGATTCGGACAACTTAGTTATAGAAAAAGACATTGCTGATTTTTACGAGGAAGGGATAAATTCTGACGCATCTTTTGGACCAGACGAATACAAGCAATATTGTAATTGGTTAATGAACGATATCTCTAGATGGTTAAACGAGAATAATAAGAAGCTTAATGATACAAAACTTCATCCACACCAAATCGTTGATTTGATTCGAAACCTCAACAAGGGGAAGATTACTACCAAAATCGCAAAAACGATTATTGATGATATGATGAAAGGCTTTTCGATTTCAGAAATTATTGAAACCAAGGGAAAGAAGAGAATATCAGATAAAAAACTTCTTGAACAGCTTAGTAATAAGGCAATTGAGGAAAATCCTAAAATTGTTAATGACTGTAAGGAAAACCTTAAAGCAGTGGAAGCGTTAATTGGTAAAGTTATGCAAAAAACTAGAGGACAAGCCGATCCTCACATTGTACGGAAGATAATTATTAAACTTCTCAGAAGTATAGGAACAATTGAGTAATACAAGTTAAAATTGTCAATAAGATAATATGAAATAAAGAAAAAATAGAAAAAACATTGGCTTCTGTTGATGTTTTATTGTTATTTAGAGAGCCGTTCCCAACGCTTTGCTTGCAGCGTCAAGCTTTAACTGGATAATTCCTTGTTTAGCTTCAACAGTAGTAATTATACAAAGGATGATGCCCTTTACTTCGGTAAACAATATCTTGCCTTTTTCAGATTCAATAGTTGCGTTTACAAAAACCCCTTGTTCCAATTCCTTTGTAGCTCTTTGGCTTGCTTTTAGAATAAGGTTAACCATTGCCGCAACCGCTTCTGGATCCACCCAACCGGGTAAAGCACTACCTTTAATTAATCCGAATTTTTCAATAAGCGCTGCTCCATGTACTCCTTTTATGCTTTTTAATGAGTCTAACACTTCGTTAATTTTATTGCTACTCAATTTCAACCTTCACCTATATTATCCTTTTTAATAGTACTCACTGCTTTATATTTGAATAGTAAGATTTTATTGTATTTAAGCTTGAATTTTTACAATTGTTATTTGAATTAAATTAAATTTCTTCTTTTTACAAAAACCTCACTTTAGATTCTGAAAAAGTATTAATTCTTTTTCGTTTATTACTAGATATCTCTATTACCATTAATAGATCAATATGATTGGCTTTAATTCGTTAAGTAATTTAGCTAAGATAAATAAGGATGTCACCCGTAGGCGTATTTCTAGCTACGATAAAACAGGAGCTAACATGGATAATGTTCAAATCAAACCTCGAGAGATCTATCAAATATGCAATATACAGGGAGCTGGAATTATAAAACACATCTGGATGACCATCGCTTCATCGGATCCAAATTATCTTCGGCAACTTGTATTGCGAATGTGGTGGGATGATGAAGCTAATCCTTCAGTAGAAGTTCCAATCGGAGATTTTTTCGGAATTGGACATGGTAAAACGGTTAATTTTGCCTCACTTCCATTTGCTAACGGTCCAAACGATGGAAAAGGGTCTAATTGTTTCTTTCCGATGCCTTTTTCTTCGCAAGCTAAAATTGAAGTTGAAAACGAGTCAGATACTACGGTAGTTTTGTATTATTACATAGACTATGAAGAATACGCAAAGATTTCAGACAATTTAGGGAGATTCCACGCGTATTGGAACCGCCAAAATCCCTGTGATGGAAAACCATACGGTACAGGTAAAAAAGTCGAACGATTCATAGCTAAAAATGTTTCTCACGAAAATGATTATCTTATTCTTGATGCTGAAGGAGAAGGACACTATGTAGGGTGCCACTTAAATATGCATAATCTCATGACGAATGAAAACACCTCAACAAAAGATTTTTGGTGGCCTGGGGAGGGAGACGATTTTATAGAAATAGATGATGGTAAAAGCGTTTTATACGGTACTGGGACCGAAGATTACTTTTGTATGGCTTGGTGTCCAGCTCAATTCTATTGTTCTCCATATTTTGGAGTTTCTTTAACTGGAGGTAGTAAGTGGTCTGGAAAGATTAGTTATTACAGATATCACATAGAAGACCCCGTATATTTTCATAAGAATTTAAAGGTTAAAATCGAACACGGACACGCAAACCAAAGATCCGACGATTATTCCTCGACGGCGTATTGGTATCAAGCTGAACCTCACAAATCTTTTGAACCATTAAAGCCTGTAGAAGAAAGATTACCTCGCGAGGAACCAAAAGAAATATTGGAATAATTCTCTTTTTTTTTATAATGAATCCCTTGTGTAAAGACTGCGGCGTATGTTGTTTAAACACAGAAATGCTTATTTCCATAGAAGATATAGATCGAATTTTAACCAATTACCCAAGTAAGTTAAAACTAAATGATTTTGCCTTTAAAATTACTCCGCATGCATATCAACTTAAAAACGAGAATAATCGGTGCTTTTTTTTTAACCTTGAAGAGAAAAAATGTAAAATTTACGAGTTTAAGCCAACGGGGTGCGAGTTTTACCCCCTAATCTATAGTCTTGATAATATGAGATGTGAACGGGATTCTGATTGCCCCAATCGTTCCTTATTCAATAGTGATCATGAGGATTTCAAACAAAATTGTAATAAATTAAAGCAATTTATAATAAACGAGCTAAAGGTAGATATAACTTAACGGATAGATTTAGAGTCTTTCAATTTATCGATGTTTTAGTCTTGGTACAATTTATTTTATGTGTTTATAAGCAAACAAGAGACTTACGATTATATTTTTTGTCCTTACCTAATCTCGTATCCATTACAAAAATAAATTAAAGGTAACAAAAAAAGACGATTATATTTTTATTATTTCAGAAAGAATCTGAGTAAAGGCGTTATAGTCTTCTTGTAAAAGTTGGAGATTAAAAGGGCTTTTTCCTTTAAGTATTAACCCGTTATATTTTGGATAATAATCACCGAGAACTAGTTGTTTAAATACAAAATACTTATTCATTTTATTAATTACAATCTGATCTTCTTCTTGGTTAGTTCCTAGAGCGGAAAAACTGTCGTTTAAGCTAATAAACAACCCAATATAACTGTGCATTAGTTCCTTTGCGTACTCATTCTCGTAATAGGAGCCAATTATAAGAGAATTATCGTCTATAATTATAATTCCTTCGCAATCCAACTTTTTAGCAAATTCTTCTATCGATTTGTTAATCAAATCGGATTTTGGATACAATTCTAGTAATATTTCGGACATCGCTTGGACACTCTAATACAAATCGAAAATTGAGGTTTTAAAAAAGTGAAAATCGGTTCCTACGCTTAAATTCTTGATGGAATTTATTAATTCTTGAATTACGCTGTCGTTAATTATTAAATCTTGGCTTTCAATTAACTTCGGGTCCGATTTGTGAAAGAACACATTAATAGGGGGATTGATTCTTAATTCTTTGAATGTCAGAATCACATCCCTTAGATAACTGAGCGATTCAGAAACGCGATCTACATTCTGAATATCGATGACATAAATTGCTATTTCTATATCGTCAAAAAATTTGTTGGGGTCTCTTAAATACGCAATACGATAGCTTTCTTGACCACCTAAATCCCACTCTATTATTTTATGACTTAGAAGGTTAAAAACCCTCATCTACGCTCCTTTCGAAGGTTCTAAGCTGGATATTCTCGAAAATTCTTGTTGCAACGCCATAATAATTGATGTCTTGCCTGCTCCGTCGAGACCTGTAAACAGGATTTTATGTTGTTTAGGGTTTTGCTTAGTGATATACTCCAAATCTAATTTCTACTCTTCAATTTAATCCAATTAAATTGGTTTTCGATAACAATAATTATTAAAAAACCAGTTTTTTTAAAGTTTCAAATCAAATGAAAGACATCTAATAAGATGAAAAAGATGTTGATGGCAATAAGTAAGCGTATTACTCGCTTACTGTTTGCTTTTTATAATGTCGGATATTAATTCGACGAAGATTTCGAATTCCTTTTCTACAAAGGGTATATTAAACGGATTTTTTTCTTTTAGTAAAATTACGTAGTATCGTTCAGTAGAGCCTCCAAGATTTAATTCTTTAAGTAGAAAATGCTTGTTTGCCTTATTAATTAAAATGTGGTCGTTTTCCTTGTCTATACCAAGTTCTTTAAATAAATCATTAAGTCCAAGAAGTACGCGCGTTGTGTTGCTTATGATCTCTCTTGCGAAATCGTTCTCGTAGTATACTCCGATTGTTAGAGAGTTGGTGCCACTAATTAATAATCCTTCGCATTGTATTCTCTCTGCAAAATCTTCAACAGTTTTATGTATTAGTTGAGATTTTGGATATAGTTGAAGTAATACTTTGGATACAGCATTTACGATTGAATGGAAATTAAAAATGGAGGTTTCGAAAAATCGAATGTCAAATCGGTTATTTATTTTGTTAATTTTGTATTTCATGTTATCTATGAAATTTTCTGTCTTAGACAAATATTCGCTTTTTATTAATTTTGGGTCAAGTTTGTGAAAGAATACGTTTATCGTGGGATTCAAATTTAACTCTTCAAACTTTTCTAAAACGTCTTTTAAGTAACTAAGCGATTCTTCAATTCTGTCTATATTTAGTATATCTATAACATATATAGCTATCTCTGTACCATCAAAATATTTATTTGGGTTTTTTAAATAAGCTATACGATATATTTCTTGTCCTCCAAGATCCCATTCGCTGATTTGATGATTCATCAAGCTGAAACTTGTTCTCTCAGCCCCTCTTGTAGGCTCTATTCCAATAACATTAGCCAATTCCCTTTGAAGTGTCTTGATTATTGATGTCTTACCCGCACCGTCTAATCCGGTGAACAATATTTTATGTGAAATTGTTTTCTGCATATGTAAATCTTCCATGTTTTAGAATCACCTCCATTTAGAATAAAAAATTAGCTTCAATGTTTAAACTTGTTATATTAATTAAACGCAAATAATCTTAAAAGTGTAATTTTAATTTTTAAAAAGAGGAGTTAATTCTTGGGATATTCTCAATAGCAATTTAAATACAAATCCAAATAAAACAAAAAAGGGGAGATTTATAAAATTATAATCCCATTTCAATAATTTTTTCTTGGTTTTGCTTAACTTTTTCGGGGTTCAAATCGTAGAAAATCCAAAATATAAATGCTCCTAGAAGAATGCAAATAATTGGAATAACGGCAAGGTGTATATGTATCCCAACTTTTGCCAGTTCGGTCTGAGTACCTTGTCCTTCTACGAACCCTGTGAGTGTGTGGGCAAAAGCGATGCCTAAAGCTTGAATTACCAATGCAAACCTTCCAAAAAACCTTTGAAGCCCTGTAACAATACCCTCTTCACGCTTTCCCATAATAACTACTGTATTATCGATTACATCGGCTAATGTAGGTGCAATCATTACCCAAAAGCCTCCTAAAGCTGTTCCCCAAACGACCATTGAAATTATCATAAAGAGGTAGTCTCGCAAAAATATTAGAGGTATCGTAAAAACTCCTAATAGCACAGCTGCTACTAGTATTACTAATTTGTTGCTATTGACCTTTCTTACAAAGAATATCCAAAGAGGGATTGAAATTAAAGCTCCAATTAAAAATCCCGCAAATAGCGGAATCTGGGCATTAGATTCCATTCCTAAGATGAATAACACTGCGTATGGTATTGACGCACTCATTATACTGATTACTGCTTGATATAGCGTGTACAACACGATGAACGAAACGAAAGAACGTTGTTTCATAATATGCTTGAGAGAATTAAAGAATGAGGATTCTTCTCGACGCGCTTCCACTTTCTCTAAATACCGATTGATTAATTCGGGATCTTCTCTAATTCCTGGGATAGAAATTCCTAACGCTACGATTCCAATCAAAAATCCTACGAAAGCCGCAAAGCTATACGAAGGTATATCTCCATAATGAAAGATTAAAGGAGGTACAATTGCACCTAAAGCTACACCGATAATACCTATGGGAATTTGCAACCCGCTTGCCTTCCTTCTATCGTCAACAGATCTGAACTTATCGGGAAACAAAGAACTAAAGTTCACCCAGAAAATCGAAGCAAAAAAGTCATATAAGCAAGTGGTGAAGATTAACCAAAGAAATAGTACTAGTGCCCCACCTATAGGATCTAAAGTTGGCGGAGTGAAAATCAAAATGTAGCTAGCTACAAAGGGTATTCCTCCGATCAATATCCAAGGAAACCTTCTCCCCCACTTTTTGGTAAATTTAAAGGTGCGATTCGTTAGATACCCGACTAAAGGATCGTTAAACGCGTTCCAGACTGCAAAAATAATAAATGCGCTTCCCGTAAGCCAGACATTCAACCCTAGCTCGCTCTCATAAAAGAAAAATGCCATAGAGCCAAACGCCATAGTAAAAAATTCGTTAAAGAAGTTCCCAAACCCGTACAAGGCAGTTTTTATGGTGCTTTGCTTATATTTAGATTCGTCTTCCATGATTAAACGTCATTATCAAATTAATTTGGATGAATATTGAATAACATTGTTTTTAGTATTGGATTGGACGAAGTTATTTTTATATCTATTGAAATTTAAAAGATGAATTTTTTTTTTTTAAAATAAAATAAATTGCCACAATTGACATAATTATTTTTACATATTTCTCATTGAAATGACTCATTTTGTACAAATTTAGGCAATCCTAATTTTTGTCGTTTGTTTTCCGGCGCGTCATAACATGCTATGAGTCACGCATAATTTTAAATAGGAAAATAAAATTATATTTTGTTGGTAAGAACTTATTTGAGATAGGTATAAATTTATCCTCCAACAATACGAGTTTCTTGTTCATTATTGAAAATATAATAGCATTACTAAACAACACTGATTCTTGATATACAAAGATAGTTCACAGTTGCTTTAACTACAAGATTCGGAAGAAAAATATGCGAAGAAAAATGCGTATACATGAAATTGGGATTATCGTCAATGGTATACCCGTAGTCTATGTTAGATTCAATGATTTTGGCAGTTTTGGTTCCCAATTTATTCATAGTACAGGAATAATTCCCAGTTTGTTGATATTCTCAGAACGAATGCTTATTGAATCGGTGGAGTATATAGAATCCGAAAAATATTGTATAATTTTTCTAAAAAAAGTACTTAATAAATTTAGTACTAAATCAAAAAAGGAGATTATAATTTACTCCGTTATCAACAAGGAACTCGAATTTGACAAGCTTTACAAAGAAAAAGTCCTTAAAACTCTTAAGCGCATTCTTAAGAAATTTATTGTTAAACATCGAGATAGTAATGTTAATAACTTAACCATATTTAAGGAGTTCGAAGACCTTTTACGAAAATCTTTCGAGATTGAATCTAAAGTTCTCGAAGATAGAGTAGCTTCTATTTTTGTTTAATTATTTTGTATTATTTTGAAGGTTAATTGAATTGTCGCAAAATTTTTGAATAGAGTGAGAAATTCTTACTTGTTGGGTTTATTTGAGAGAAATCAGACTTGTATTTTTTAATATAACTGAAGAGAACTGTATCAATTACCTCTAGGTTGTTTACATATTCACCTAAGCTATACCCAACTGGTTTAAAACCTTTTTGAGCTGCTATTTTCATAGAATTGATTCCAGGTTCGTTCACGGGGATATGCCATAATATAACTCTGAAGTGGTGGAATTTACTAAAAAAATACTTTAAAGTATCCTCATTTACATAACCATTCAGCGTTGCTATTGAGTTGTAAAGATCCTTTGAAATTTCAAAGTTCTCGTCATAATAATTATAGGGTTCTCCCTTCTGATGGATATGTACATTGTCTTTTTTCATCTTCAATTTAATTGGTTTCTTAAAATTTTTGATGTAATCGTATAGAAATAAGATCAACTCGTCTTTAAGCAAATGAACCTCCGAACTTCTGAGTTTCCACAGGTTTGGAAAGATCGCCTTGTAAAGTATAGCACTTTCCTCAATTTTCCTGGGAAACGGTCTGTTAGATCTAAATTTGAAAAATCTTTTATCGCCAAAATTAATTAAAGCTGGAACAAAGCCGTATGGAATTCCGCCTGCTGCTTCGGATAACTTCTGAGCACCAATTTGGTGCGATCTTACCATGGAATCTATTTTTAAACAATTATCAAATACTCCAGATTCTTTTAAAAATTTCACTGTATTGAATCCAAGTATTGAAGATAAACCATTGCCACGATAAGTGGGTTTCAAAATAGTTTTGCCCGAGTATGCCTTGTATCTCTTTGGAAACTCCATAAGAGACACAAAAAAAATTTCCTTTGAAATTATGTTTTCCCCAATTATCCAATAATTTCGAGGATCTTCTATATGTTTTTCTAATTTGTCAATATCGTATACCATCGGATTAACATATTCAAATCCGTATTCTTGAATATATAATTCAGATATTTCATTTGCATCGTCAGGAACTCCAAACCTCAATCCATATTTTTCTTCGTGTGTAAAGAAATATTGATCCCCTCTATTTTGATAAGTTTCTATTATCTTAGCTTTAATTGAAATTACCATATTTGATATCCTCCAATTATTTTCATATATAACTGGGTACTGATACTATTTAATAATTTCCTTTTTTTTCATTTGAAAAAAGAGAATTTCACGAAAATTCGTACGCTAGTTTTGAAATATTTATATTGAACTTATTTAAGTTAATATTAAAGATTTCTAATGAGTAAAGGAGTAAATCTTAAAAATAAATAATATTTTCTAATCTAGAATGAAGCAAATCTCACCCTTTTATGCTATAGATGAATTCTTAAACGAACTAGCAATTTGAAATTCATAATTATATAGATTTTAAATCTTTTAAATCCAAATTTCTCCTAGAAATTATGATTCCCACATTTTTATCTTTAAACAATTTTCGATATTTCTTGAGAGCTGCAAGACCTACAGCTCCCGCTCCTTCACAGATTAGGTGATGATATTCTATAAATTCCACAATAGATTCCCTAATTTCTTTCTCGCTTACTAAAAGAACATCCTCGCAATATTTCTGAATGTAGGGGAATGTAATTAATTCTTTTTCTACTCCGCCATGTAGTCCTTCTGTGATTGAATGGCTCATTGGATCATCGACAATGCGTCCTCGCTTGAGAGATTGGACCATTACGGGACACGCTTCCGTCTGTACTCCATAACAAAATATAGAAGGATAAATGACTTTTGCGGTAATTGCGATCCCAGTAAATAGACATCCCCCACTGAGAGGAATTAATAATTACTCTAATTCGGGATTTTATTCTAAGCATTCGAATAATACTTACTATATATCAATGGAGTTTGACGAATATATTGTAAGATATAATCACATACCTTTTCTATCGCTTTAAGCTTTATTAGAGACTGCAAAATGACTCAATCGTAAATTAATTTTTCACTCTTCACTGTCAAAAGTCTTGGGTTTCAATCTCGTTAATCCAAAATAGATAAGAAAGAGGTACAATATGATTGTAATTCCATATACTGTGGTGATTAGTCTAAAAAGCGAATTATTTAAAAAGTTAGTGAAGAAAATCATATAAGCTATAGAAAAAAGACCTGCAAGACCAATATAATAATAGATAAATTTACGTTTAAATTCTTTCGATGTGCTCTCTTTCAGGATTTTGTAAGAGGTGTTTAGCGTGGGAACTATTCCAAATCCAGAAACCACAATCATCATAAATAAAAACATATATAGATTCCACACTATTTGATTCTGGACATTTAAGGAGACGCCTTGAAAGGCAATCAAAATTACCATTCCAATTCCAAGTGTTAAACCGTAACTGATAATATATTTTAGTCGTTGCTCCTTGGTATAGACCAACGAGGTTTCTAAAATAATTTTATTCACGATATAAAGGAATCCTAAACTGAAAAAATTGAAAAAATTGGTCATGCCGTGTAGAATAAGAACAAGAGGTAAATTGTCGATCAAAGCATAGATCATATTTAAGATATTCCCAATAATGACGTTAATGTAAAAAAAAGATAGTACATAGCTATACTTCTGTTTTTTCTTTAGTACTCTAATAGCCAAATATGTAAAAACAAGAACAATTGGTATTTGAACAACATAGACTAAAACAAATCTAGTAATATCCATTCTATCAAGAGATATTTTATAATTAATTAATATGTATATTTGACTTATCCTTACTTAAGGTTTGCTAGTATTATGATTAATTTAACATTATTCAATTAATAATTTCATAACTTAGCTATATTTAAGGAGTTCGAAGATCTTTCACGAAAATCTTTCGAGATTGAATCTAAAGTTCTCGAAGAAAGAGTAGTTTCAATTTTTGCTTAAATTTTACTTTTTCTGAACTCTTGATGTCTAACTAAATTCTTGTATCACTTTCGAATAGAGCGAGAAGTTTTTGGTTGTAGGCTTTATTTGAGAGAAATCTGACTTGTACTTCTTAACATAAATAAATAAAACCGTATCTATTACTTCTAAGTTATTAACGTATTCCCCTAAACTATATCCTACAGGTTTAAAACTCTTCTGAAGTGCAACTTTCATGGAATTTAATCCCTTCTTATTTACAGGAATATGCCATAAGATTATGCGAAAATGGTGGTATTTACTAAAAAAATACTTTAAAGTATCCTCGTTGACATAACCCGTTAGGGTTGCTACGGAATTGTAAAGATTAATAGAAACTTCGAAATTTTCTTCTAAATTGTCTATTGGTTCTCTTTTATTATATGTATGAATTGTATCCGATTTCATATTGGTGAATAATGGTTTCTTAAAATTCTTTATAAAGTCGTAAAGAAACATTATTGTATCGTGTTTAAGTAAATGAATATCAGGATCCCTGGATTTCCACATATTTGGAAAGATCATTTTATATAGCATAACACTTTCCTCGTTTTTCCTTGGAAATGGTCGATTAGATCTGAATTTAAAAAACCTTCTATCTCCTAAATTAATAAATGCAGGCACAAATCCATATGGAATACCCCCCGCAGCTTCGCAAAGCTTTTGTGCTCCAATCTGAGTAGCCCGTACTATAGCTTCGAATTTTAAACATTTATCAAACACTCCCATTTCCTTAAGGATTTTTACTGCGTTGAAACTAAATATCGAAGAGAAACCATTACCTCGGTAGGAGGGTTTTAATATAACTTTGCTTCCATACGCTTTGTATACTTTTGGAAACTCGATAAGCGAAACGGCGAAAAAATCTTTAGAAATTACATTTTCTCCAATTATCCAATAATTTTGAGGATTATCTATGTGTTCTTCCAATTTTTCTATATCGTAAACCATAGGATTAACATATTCGTACCCATATTCTTGAATGTACAATTTAGATATCTCTCTCGCATCGCTAGCTAATCCGAATCTTAAACCGTATTTTTCCTTAAGCGTAAAAAAGTATTGTTCCTTTTTATCTTGATAACTCTCTAATATTTTTGATTTTAATGAAACTACCATAATATTATCCTCCAATCGCTACATGTATTAAAACGACAATTACCTATTTAACTATTCTTTTTTTTCCTATGAAAAAATGGAATTTCACGAAAATTCGTATTATAATATTGAAATAGCTAATATGAATATGTTTATGCAAATGGTGGGTATTGCTTTAAAAATGAATAATTTTTGCGATCAGGGATGAATCTATTCATTTTATATGCATAGTGGATGGATTACTTAACGAGTTAACCGTTAGCTATCTATTTCAAAAAAGATTTTAGATCTGTTAAATCTAAATTTCCTCCCGAAATAATTATCCCCACTTTTTTTTCTTTAAACAACATTCTGTATCTCTTAAGCGCGGCAAGACCAACGGCTCCTGCCCCTTCGCAGATTATGTGGTGGCGCTGTATTAATTCCACAATTGTGTCCTTAATCTCTTTTTCACTAACCAAAAGAACATTTTCACAATACTTTTGAATGTAGGGAAAAGTAATAGACCCTTTTTCTACACCGCCGTGTAATCCTTCTGCAATGGAATGCTTCATTGGTACATCTACGATACACCCCTGTTTTAAGGACTCGAACATTACCGGACAAGCTTCAGTTTGAATACCATAACAAATGATTGAAGGATTTATTTTCTTTACTGCGATTGCCACTCCGGAAAAAAGGCTTCCCCCACTGAGAGGGATTAATAAAACTTCAAGTTCGGGATTTTGTTCCAAGCATTCAAAACCAACCGTACCTTGACCTGCAATTACATCTGGGTGATTATAGGGCGAAAGATAATGCAAATTTGTTTCTTGTGCTTTTTGAATCGCGAAGGCTTCCGCATCGTCGTAGATGTTTCCTTTAACTTTAAGTTTTACTCCATAAGTTTTGATAACATTAATTTTTGTCTTCGGTGTATTTTTAGGTACGATAATTGTTGCGGGAATATCTAACTCTTTTGAAGCAAATGCAATAGCTTGTGCGTGATTTCCAGCTGAAGCGCTTATTACTCCCTTTTTTTTTTGTTCGTCATCAAGTAGTAGCATGCTAGTCAAGCCACCTCTTAATTTAAACGAGCCAGTCTTTTGAAGGTTCTCGAGTTTTAAATAAACTTGAGCGTTGCAGGCTTGAGAATAATAATTACTATAAATTAATGGAGTCTGACGAATGTAAGGTAAAATTACTTCTTATGCTTTTTTTATTTCTTTAAGTGTTATTTGAGACCGCAATTTAATTCCAAACCGTTGGTTTTATTTCTCTCTCTCAGTTTGGAGTTTAGGCTTCAATCTCATTAGTCCATAATACATCAGAATTAGATATATGATATTTGCTACACTATAAATAGTGATAATCAATCTGAAAGTCGGATTATCTAGAAAGTTACTAAAGAAAATCATATAGGCTACCGAAGCCAAACCACAAAGTCCAATATAATAGTACCTGAATTTTGATTTAAATTCTTTAGAGCTACTCTGTTTTAATATTTTAAATGAAGAACTTAAACTAGGGATTATCCCAAACCCCGAAACCACTATCACCATGAACAAAAACATAAATATATTCCATTTGGGTTGATTTTGCGTGTTAAGTGATACAGCATTAAAAGATATTAAAACAATCATACCTACCCCAAATATTAAACCATAACTAATAATATACTTAAGACGCTCTTCCTTGGTGTACACTACTGAAGTCTCTAGAATAATTCTGTTGACCATGTACAGAAACGCTAGGGCAAAAAAATTAATGAAAAGAGTAAATCCGTGTAAAATTATCACAATAAGTACAATATCAATCAATACATATATTATATTTAATGTACTCCCTATAACAACGCATATGTAAAACAAAGAGAGTACATAGCTATACTTTTGCTTCTTTTTAAGCACTCGAAATGCCAAATATGTAAATAGAACAATAATAGGAAGAAAAAGAAAATAGGTTATGATAATTCGGGGATTATCCATGGAACTTAAGAATTTTTTCAAGTTAATTAATATGTATATTCGATATAATCTTACTTAAGGTTTGTGAATCGTATGATTAATTTAATGAGATTAAATAATGTAAAATATCTTAATAGTACAAACTTATGAATATGTTGAAAAAAAAACGATGTATATATCCTAAACCCTTACATGGGTCGTCTTCAAGCATCTACTATTTTCATGCTTGCTTCATTCTAATAGGACTCATTTAATTTTATCATCTATAACACTCAGTAATTTTTCCATAGAAGGTCTGTCGGTCTTATCTTGACCAATGTATTTCCAGACAATCAGCTTGTTTTTGTTTATTATAAATGTACTGGGGAACGCTTGTTTTACCTTCATTGTACCACCCCCACCTTTAGCGTACCAATACACACCGTACTGTTTGATTATTTTAGTCAATCTATCTGCCACAATATTTACTGAAAATCCGTTTTCTTCTTTAAAATTTCTCAACAATCTTTCGCTATCCGCTGCTATAGAAATTAGTTTCACTTTTCTTTTAGTAAATTCGCTTAGAGTTTTGGTAAGTACCAATAAATGCTTTTTTCAATGATGTCACCAATTTCCTCTGAAAAAATCAATAAGAACACCGTTGTATTCTCTTAACATATCGTCAAGATTTATGCGGTTTCCGTCTATATCTACTGTATCAAAATCTGGAGCTCTTGATCCAATATCAATTCCGCTGGGTCTAGGCGTATCTTCTTCAGTCATTATTCGCATTATATGTCTATCAAATTAAAAAGCTATCAAAATATTTTATAAATCGATCAATAAAAAGACAGAAATAGTAATTTGGTTCTAACAAAGAGCATAATAAAGCATAACCCAACTTAGCTTTTTAAAAATTATTTTTTCTTCTTAATTTTTAGCTTACAAGTTTCATCTAATGTTGTATAAACTTTTAATCTTTGCTTCCTTTCGTCTTTTTCGTATTTTCCGTGGGATATATCTACATCATATCCGTTAGGATACTGTATTTTAGGTATATACATAATCGTAGGTTTATTTATCGTAGGTTTGGGCTTAAATTCTAGGTAAAATGTTGATTTTTTGTAGTTAAAATTCATTTTCACAGGGATACCGCTACAATGGGTAAAATGAGGTCTGCAAAACCCTTTAATTGCTCTCCCTCCACTGTTAATGTTCCTCAGATCTATTTGCTGATCCCTCGAAAAGATTGATAGGTCCTCTAAATTCCATTGATCTCCCCACTCGTTATTGTTATCTGAAGTGTAATTCCACTGCGTTGCGTTGAGTAGATTTTCATCTAGCGCGTTATAATACATAGAAAGCGCTTTGATGTTAGTTTTGAACGCCTCGTCTCCAATCGTCCTATATTTATTGTAAGCTATTTTACTCTTCAAATCGTAATGTAATCCAAACTCTCCAATTAAGGTTGGAACACCCTTATCAACAGTTTTTGACGCTTCTCTAATGAGCTTTAACTGTCTAGTGAACATCTTCTGTACTTTTTTATTTCCTATTACAAATTTATTGCTGGTTATGTCCATATTGATATTCAACCACGCTCGTTTAGTAGTTACAGAAACTCCATCGTACCAGTGAGCAGCGCTGACAAACGGTCCCCAACTTTGTGGTAAATCGAAATCGCACCTTTTACCCATCATCATTGGTACTTCTGGTCCTTCGAAAAATATTATGGTGCCAGGAATAATATCGTGTATCTCTTTAGAAAACTCTAAGATAAAGCGCGACATGTAGTTTCTATAAAAGTTAACTTCTTCTTCCTCCATTTTTACAAAATGTTCATTATTTAAAATAACGGGAGTTCCGTCGCTGTCAACATCCCAAACACCCTCTTTTCTCCAAAAATCATCGTGTCCTTCAATCCAACACGAGACACCATTCGGGTTTAATAGATCCTCCCTAGTTTGCCTGATTCCCAAATACTTTATTTCTCGGAACCCTATTTTTCTTGGGTACCCTGCAGCGGTCACCATAGCGTCGAACGGAGTAAAATCGTAACCTAGTACCTCTGAAAAACCCAATCTTCTGCTCCCGTCAATATATTCACCGATCCAACCGTTCTTTGGTTCGTTTAAGCTATCGAATCCGATTACATAATTAAAATCTTTGGCAATTCTCGCCACTTCTTTAATCGAATCGAAAAAATGCTCTTGCATATATTCTTGAGCGTAATATCCGTCAATTTTACACGAAGGAGCGAAATCTTTTCCTCCAAAAAATAAGGTCCACATTGTAGCGTTAGCGAACCTAACATTATTGTTGTCCCAATACATAGGGGGATAAGCTTTCGGGTCGCTTTTTTTGTATCGGTATTGCATGACAAACGCTGCTTCTGCGGCATCAAATTTCGTGAAATCAAGCCCAACCTTCTCAAAAAGCCATCCTGGGGCTCCATCCCCTCCCGTCATTCTGCTCCACACATCTTGGTGGGGATCAATAAATATATAAAACTTGTAATTCTCTGCGATCTTTAATAACTCTTCTAAGTATTCTAAATATTCCTTATCATACGATCTTGGGCCCTTATGCTCAATTGCTTCCCAGGTGATTAACAGCCTTAAGCAATTGAACCCCCAGTGCTTAATCCTATTAAAATGCTCATCAGCTTCATTAATTGGAAATGGTCTACCAACAAAAGAGATCTCTCGGTGGTTTTCAAAAGTAGTTCTAATATGCGTTGCTCCATTTGGATTTAGAGGTACTTTTGAACTCCCCCCTAAATTAACCCCTCGAAGCAACACTTTTCGACCATATTTGTCGAGAAACCAATCTCCTTGAACTGTTAAAACCATATATAATGATATTAAACGCTTAAAAGTTTTTAAGGTTTTAAGAAAAAAATGAGCTTATATCTAGTTTAAATCCACCGTTAATAGCAATATGTCAATGGCAATACAAGTTAATGGATAGACATATATACTGTTATTTGTATTTTATTTATGCAAAAAAATATATCCGAATTAATAAGATGTAAAGAGGAATAAATTTGAAAGAGGAGATAAATAAGGTTAAAAAATTGTTGGATGACGCTATGGATGTGTTGAAAGATTTCTTCGAAGAAAAGAGATCAGATACCGTGTTTGAAAAGAAAAAGGACTCAAAAAAGGATAAAATTGCTCTTATTAAATTCTCGAAAAGTTTGATTGGTTCTACCAATAAGATAAATATGCGACTAAAATTGGGGAATAAAAAGGAACTTGGGGATTATGTTTACGAGATGGAATTAAATGAAAATGATAAAGAACCTGTATTCTATATTTTCACATTAAATCAAGGTAAGCCCGTAAAAACCATCGTGGGAGCATTTAAAGACGAGAATTGGAATGGTTTTAAAAGCGTTAAGAAATTAAAGTCAACTAAGAAGTTCTTAGAATATATTTACGAAAAGGGAATATACATCAAAGGAAAAAAGGAAAAGAAGGAAGACGCGTTAAAGGTTGTCGTCAAAGCCTTAGAAAGTAGGCTAAAAAGCGTTCAAAGTGATGTAGAAGAGCAACAGGGAAGTTCTCATCCACTTGCTGTGAAAATTGCTAAAGTTGTTGCTATTGCCGCTGTAACAACTATAGTATCTGCGGCTCTAACACCCGCTGCAGGTGTGATCGCTCAAGAAGTTGTAGGTGGAGGGGCGATTACAGGAGATGTGGTAGGTCAAGCCGCTGAAGCTGCCGCTCAAGGCCTTCAAAGCTTGACAAATCCCGCAGAATTAGCAGAAAAAGTGGTTAAAAAAGGCGTTTCAAAGGTATCAAAACTACCAATTTCAAAGGATTAATTTAGGATTTAAAAATTAATTAGAAAGTAGGGAAAATAGATCTAAGTACTTTTCAAGGTGTCTAATTAGGAGGAAATTCTCTTTTACTTTTTCTCTACCGTTTTCTCCCATTTTTTCAGATATCTTTGGATTTTTTAGCAAGTATAACATTTTTTCCGCAGTTTCTTCTACAGAATTCACCAGAAAACCGTTGACTCCGTTTTCAATTTGTAATTGAATGCCCCCAACATCTCCTCCTATCACTGGTTTTTTCTTCCAGAGCGCTTCTGTTACTGTTAACCCAAAACCTTCTCTAATAGACTTTTGTAGGATAACACTTGACATTCTTTGAAACGCGTTCACTTCTTTATCCGCTACGCTATCTAAATTTGTTAATATGTGAATGTTGGAATCTCCAGCAGAGTACGACTTAATTTTATCTAACCACTTTACTCCTTCAGGATCGTCGTGAGCCAAACTTCCTACTAAAACTAAACGAATAGGAATTTCCTTCGATACTATTCTGTACGCATCGATTACTCCAAGTGGATCTTTCCAAGGATCAAATCTCGATACTTGAGTTACAATAGGTAAGTCAGTCGGTATAAATTTCTCTACGATCCCTTTTGCCACATCGTCGCTCATCGGTTCGTTCTTTATTGAAAACGGATCTATTGAGGGAGTTATGGGAAATATCAGATCGTGAGTTCCAGGTTTGACAAACTCCTTTTTCGTAAATATTAACGCATCATACATAGGCAAATATTCTGATATTAAGTTCCACGCCTGAGGATTTGGGTTTGAAGTGTCAATATGACATCTCCATATCCATTTACCCGTTCTATCCTTAGCGTGTTTAATAACTGGGCAAGGTTGTGGATCGTGGATTATTACAAAGTCACCTTCGGGGTTAATCTGGTCGTAGATAGATTTAGCTTGCTTCTTATATATCTGAATTTCTTCTTCGCTGAAATGAAGCTCTCTATTGCCTTGGAGACTATTGTGCATCTTTTTTGACACGTTAAAAAACTCGTCAGGGGCAGTAAATGCTTCCCACTGTGCATCGATGTTAAATTCGTGCATCAATGGTATCATATTATTAAGTATTTCAGCTACACCTCCTCCAAATTTCGTAGCATTTACATGAAATACCTTATTTTCTCGAAATTTCTCTGATTTATCTCGTATTTTGGAAATTTCGTCAGCACCTAATAATTTCAAATATTTTTGTGTGATCGAACTCGGTTTTTCAGTCATTTTTTTTTTGATTAATTCGCTTAATTTTGAATTCTTTTCAATCAAATATGTAGATTATTATTAAATATGTCGTCGTAGAATATATATTTTTATTAGATCCTTTCACAATAAAAGCCAAAGCTTTAAAAAGGTAATTGTTCGAATTATTATTTGTTTAGAATTTGTACACACAATTCTATCCAATTTGATATGGAAAACACATAATAAAAAGGTGTCAAAAATAAAATCTAATAAAAAATCTTTATATATCTTAGTTGGTTTACTATTACTTTTCAGCGCGTCGATATTCTTCATACCTGCGAGTGCAAAGCTTAAACCATCTCAAGTGGATTTAACAATAATTGTATCTGATCAGCAGAAACCAGGAGTTGATGCAGTAGTTGATGATTTCTTAGCTTCGTCATTAGGAGCTGGAGTCGATTCTGTTACTGTTGTAGCATCTGGAACTCGATCTAACGATCAGTTAGCGTATTTGGTAACTCAAATGACGTCTCAATCGACTGAATTTGATGTAATTGGATTAGATACAGTTTGGACAGCACAGTTCGCAACCAATAATTGGTTAGTTGACTTAACGTCTCTCTTAGATTCTGGAGAAATGGACCAATATGTAAGTGGCATGGTTGATTCTTGCACATACCAAGGAAAAGTTTGGGCGTATCCTTACTTTATGAATTTAGGCGTTTTATTCTATCGAAATGATCTTCTTACAAAATATGGTTTCGACGAGGAAGATATTACAACTTGGGCTGGATTAAAGTCAGTAGCTAATACGATATTAGATGGTGAAAATGACCCCGATTTGGCTGGTTATGTTGCACAATTAGACGCTTACGAAGGCGGAGTTGTAAACTTTTTCGAATGGATAGGAAGCAACGGTGTAACATCTATTTTTGATTCAGCGGGAAATGTTGATTTAACAAATGTAAAAATTAATGAATCTATGACCTTTTTACATGATCTCATCCCTGGACAATATACTGGATTGATTGGTACTCCATATATTATTCCTCGTGACGGATTAGTGATGGATGAAGGTTCTTCTGTGACCAGATTTACTGCTGGAAATGCGATCTTCATGAGACAATGGACTTTTGGATACGGCTCATCACAAGATGCAGGATTAGACTTTGGTGTAGCCTCAATACCTACATTTACGGGAGCTGCTGATGAAAAATCTTCATGCGTAGGAGGAGCTATTTTAGCCATTCCCGTATACTGTCAACATCAAACTGAAGCATTGAATTTAATAAGATTTTTAGGTGATGCTGTAGCACAAGAAGCAGAGCTGACCGAAGTGTCAAATTTCCCTGCGTTAAAGTCAGTATATGATAATTTACCAACAGGTTATGAATGGGTTGCCGAGTGGAAAGGACAACTAGATAGAACTTTAGCAAGACCAGTGAGTCCACAATATACTGAAATGTCAAAAGTAATTGCAGATTACTTCAGTAGTTTATTAAGTGGTAGTAGAACTGTTCCCGATGCTCTATCAGAAATGCAAGCTGATGTTCAGAGTGTAGTCGGTGGTGGAGGAGTAACGATTCCGGGATATGTACTTCCAATCTTAATGTTATCGGCTGTATCAGCAATAGCAATAATTGGCATCATTGGTAAAAAGAGAAGAATTTTTGTAAAGTAATACGTTTAAAACCAAAATCTAAAAATTTTTTTTTTCTATTTTAAACAAAATTAAAGGATAACGAAAAATGCAAGTTTTAGAACAGGAATTTTTAGAACAATCAGAAATTAAACTGGAGGGACCTCGTTCAGAAAGACTTTTTATAGCAAGTATTGTACTTCCAGCAGTTGTTCTTTTTTGTGTTGCAATTCTTTTTCCCGTAGCGACAGGCATCTTTATAAGTTTTACAAATAGTAGTGCTCGAGAAGGTTATTTTGGAACGAGATTAATGGTTGATAACTATTTAGAGTTGTTATTATCTACTGGATTAAATGGAAAACGATTTTGGCAATATACTTACCAGACGCTATTTTTTTCAGTCGTTTCACTTTCTTTAGAATTTGTCTTAGGACTCGGGTTTGCATTGATATTAAACAAGAAATTTCGAGGAAGAGGATTAGCTAGGGCTACATTGTTAATACCATGGGCACTACCAACAGTAGCATCAGCTACTATATTTCGATTTGAAATTGTCGCTCCACAAAGCCAATTTGGGTTAATTAATTCAATTCTTACTGCTTTTAACCTTTTACCAATAGACTTTTTTGGAGCCACAGCTCAATTATTGTTTAATCTTCCCGTAGTATATCCAATTGCGCCATATATAATGATGATCCCAATTAAGACTACGATGTTTACGGTAATTCTCATCGATGTTTGGAAGACAACACCATTTTTAACATTACTTATTCTTGCCGCTCTACAAATTGTATCGAAAGATCTATATAATGCGGGAGATATTGCTGGTGCTACAGGTTGGCAAAAATTTAGATATATTACATGGCCACTAATAAAACCTGCGGTTGGAATCGCCTTAATATTTCGAATGATGAATGCGTTAAGGGTTTATGACGCAATAGTGGTATTTAACGATAGTAGCGTTTATTCAATGACTATGCAAGCAGTGGATTTCTGGTTAATAAGTAATGAATTTGGTCTCGCTTCAACAGTTTCAGTTATATTGTTTGGGTTTATTATTCTATTTGCGGGTTTAATATTAAGATTCTCAGGAAGAGAATCTAGAGAATCCACAGAGGAAATTGGAGATATAGTAGAATTAAATGAAAAAGATAAATCCATATCTGTTTCAGATGAAAATGAAACTCCATTTGAATTTGAACCAATTTCATTTTCTGACATAAATATTAAATGGATTAAGCGTAAAAGAACAATACGAAAAACCTTATTCTATCTTAGCGTAATCTTTCTTTGTCTATTCTGCGCCGTGCCGTTTCTTTGGATCTTATTACGTTCATTTCGAGATCCATATATCACACAAAATTCATTCGAATTAATACCCAGTGTATTTTCCTTGGGAGCCTATGGAGTTGTGTTTGGAACTTCGCAATTTACTGGAGTGACTTTTGCACGTGCACTTTTAAATGGAGCTATAGTTTCAGGTTTAACCGTCCTGGTAGATTTACTAGTTGGCTCTTTTTTTGCTTATGCTATGGCAAAATTTCAGTTTAAATTGAAGAGGATGTTAAATGGTTTTATATTTTTTGCTAATAGTTTACCCCCGATAATTATTATTATCCCATTTTTCATTCAGATGCTTACCATTTCCAGTATTCTTCAATTCGTTCAATTAACAGATAATATTTTTACATTGGTTTTACCGTATGCCGCATTTAATTTACCCTTGACGGTTTTTGTACTACAAGCGTTTTTCGCTGAAATTCCAGAAGATCTTTGGAGGGCCGCGAAGGTTGATGGTGCAACGAATTTTCAAATATTTAGAAAAGTAATTCTACCATTAACTATTCCTGGAATATTTACTTGTGCCATTTTAATATTTATTAGTTCTTGGAATGAATTACTTTTTGCTCAAATATTTCTTACTTCAGATATCAATCACACTGTGCCTCGAGCAATTTTAAGATTCGTTCAGAGTCCATTGAGTTTGCAAGCAGATTGGAATATTAATATAGTATTAATGGCTGCTACATCAATAGCTACAGTACCTTTAGTGATTGTGGTCTTAATTTTTCAGAAAAAAATAATAAGTGGCCTTACACAAGGCGCTGTTAAAGGATAATTCTAAAAAAGAGGTTGATAAAATGGTTTCTATAAAATTAATGGATGTAAATAAGATTTTTAAACCAGATGTTAAGGTTCTTAAGAATATAAATTTAGAAATAAAGGATAAAGAATTTATGGTTCTCGTCGGCCCATCTGGTTGTGGTAAATCGACATGTTTAAACATAATTGCTGGTTTGGAATATGTTACGAGTGGACAAGTCCTTTTTGACGACGCAGATGTTACTTTTTTACCGCCTAAAGAAAGAAGAGTAGCCATGGTATTCCAGAGTTACGCTCTCTATCCTCACATGAATGTTAGAAAAAACATGAGTTTTTCTTTGAGGCTTTCTAAAATGGATAGTAATGAAATTGATAAAAGAGTTCGTAACGCCGCTGAAATTTTGGGTATATCACACCTATTAGAAAGAAAACCTGCTGAATTAAGTGGTGGACAAAGACAAAGAGTAGCCTTAGGCCGATGTATTGTAAGAAATCCAACTGTATTTCTTTTTGATGAGCCTTTAAGTAATTTAGATGCAAAATTAAGGATCCAAATGCGTGGGGAAATAATAAAACTGCAGAAAAAATTAAAAATCACCCAAGTATATGTCACTCACGACCAAGTAGAAGCAATGTCAATGGCAGATCGAATTTCAATTTTAAATGAAGGAATTTTTCAGCAAATAGGAACGCCCACTGATGTATATAATAGACCATCTAATAAATTTGTAGGCGGATTTATCGGTTCACCATCAATGAATTTTTATAATGGTGACTACTCCAAATCGGACAGTTCAATTATGTTTGGAACTCAGAAGTATAGAGTCAGTGGAGAAATTGCAAATAAAATAACCCAAACAGAAGTATCAAAAGTAATCTTAGGAATTCGTCCTGAACATATCATTATCACACCAGAAATTCGTGATAACGCTTACGAAGTTGGTGTAACTGTTGTCGAGTACTTAGGGGCGGAAACTCTTGTAACCTTTGAATTTCCTGACGGGCTTTCTGGGATTGCATCTACTCCAGGATTCTATTCTTCTAACATAGGAGACAAAGCTTACATATCATTTCCGGAAGAAAAGATCCATCTATTTAACGGTGATACAGAAAAAAATTTATTATACAATAGTAAATCTGATCAAGAATAAGAATTGTCAGTTCACGATTGATTATGCCATGGGTAAATAAATTATACGAAACTGCAAAAAAAAGAAATTTTTTAGCGGGAATAATAATTTTCAATTTAATTTCTTTTGTTTCTTATTTACTTAGTGCTGGTGTTAGCATATTATTTTATGGTGATATTCAATTTATTGTCGGAGCGCTATTTGGAATTTATTTTTCGTTAAAATATCAGAAATCGAAACATTCTCCTATATTATATGGCTTAATAGTAGGGATTTTGGGAGGTATCTTTGCAGCTCTTTCAATTATTTTCTTTGAGTGGACTTATTATTCAATTTCAAACGGATTTCAATTAGGAAGCCTTATATTTCTATTTTCTAATTTCTCAATAATAGGATTGATTATCGGAGCTATTATCGGATTAATCTTTGGTTATTATTTCGTAAGAAAAAGAACAAAATCGAAGCTTACTAATAAAGACGAAAAACTATTTGAAGATTTACAAATAGAATAAATATCTTTTTTTTTCTTTCTTTTTATATAGTTTAATAATCAATTTCCTAACCCTAAATTCTATAAAAATTGGTCTCCTTAAAAGATTTATTCGCAGATTACCATATTTTAATTAGTTAATTAAGTTTGTAGGGGATTAATTATGAGTGAGATAAGAAATTGGCAATTTATTAAGTTAGCACCTTCAAATCGAGATAAGTTAACGAAAATAGTAATTAGTGAAATTATATTTCTCAAGAAAATCCGAGAAAAATCACACAATAAGAAATTAGATAGAATAATTGGCAAGAGTATAAGAAAATTGAACAAATTGTTTAGTATTATAAATAACCATCCTTCAGAAATTTCACAAAAAGAATTCAATTATTATGTTAGTGAAATTTTCAAAATTTTAAAACGCGTTTATATCCGCATTAAATAATCTTCTTAATTGGTTATCCTTCAATCCTTTTTAAAAAAAGAAATGTAATGTATAAAAAATTACATTTTAATCATTGAACCTATTTTTTCCATTAAAGTCTCTTTTTTTGGTAATCCTTTCATTAATTCTGATTTAACTCGTTCCTCTAGGATCTGAGGGGTGAATGGACTGCCGTTGTTGTTAATTTCATTAAAGGTGTGCCACCCTTGAAAGATGGACACTCTGTCACCTACAACTCTAAATACTTCACCGTTTATTCTTTTAGCTTTATCAGAAGCTAAATAAACAACCATCGGAGCCACATTAACGGGATTAAACAGATCAAAACCACTTTCGTCTAATTTATTCATAATTTCAATCATTTTTGGTGTTGCATCAGTAGTTAATCTAGTTCTAGCTACAGGAACGATGCAGTTAACCGTAGCATACTTTTTGAGTTCCATCGAGGCAATTACCGTAAAAGCTGCAATTCCTGCTTTAGCAGCTCCATAATTTGTCTGTCCCATATTTCCTAATAATCCTGCATCTGAAGAGGTATTTATAATTCTGCCGAAGTTTTTCAATTTAGGTTCAGCCTTTCCCTTTTCTCTAAAGTAAGCGGCTGCGTGTCGAGTCATGTTAAAGGTTCCTTTTAAGTGTACAGCAATTACGCCATCAAATTCGGCTTCCGCCATATTAAAAAGCATTCTATCTCTAAGGATTCCCGCGTTATTGACCACTATATCTAATTGTCCAAATTCAGAAACAGCTTGGTCAATCATTGCTTTAGCCTTGTTAAAGTCTGTTACCGAATCGTAATTTGCCGCTGCTTTTACACCCAGTTTTTTAACTTCCTCAACTACTTCATCGGCTACTTTACCTTCGCCAGTACCATCAAATGATGCACCTAAGTCGTTAATTAATAGGTTGCATCCTTCTTTAGCCATAAGCAATGCTTCTTCTCTTCCTAATCCTCTTCCCGCCCCGGTAATTATTGCGGCTTTTCCTTCTAACATTCCCATTTTTATCACATATATGTATTTATGTTAAAATCTGATAAATAAGATTCTATGACATTCTATAAAAAATTTCTCAGTCAAACCTAGCCCATTCTAATTTGGAATTAAATCCCTTATAAGTAAGTTTTAGGCAACGTATGAAAGTAGAATAAATGGCTAAGACAATGACAATCTGACGATCCAAAATCCTTTATGTAGCAATCTGCAGTTTCTAGTAAACTATTCGCTAAAGTGCACTCATATCTAGTTGTTGATGGGACTAACAAAATGGACTGTATTTTTGAACTATGATATTTAAGAAAATAATCAATATGCCATCGGATTTTTTTTTGTTTTGATTCTGAAACATGCCTTTTGACCCTACCAATTAACGAGGTCGATCCTTTCTCCCCCATAGCAGAACCGACATAAAAATAATATCCTTTATCAAACCTTATCTTTCCTAGAGCTCCAATTATAATATCACATGGTTTATTTACAAAAATTATAAGAATATAGGTTCCTTTCATGTTTCTATCATTCTGGTAATAACCTAGTTCTAAAATTTTTTTTAAAAATAACTACTATTCCCTATAATTTTCCAGTCTAATTAAATTATTCAAGATTAAATCAATGACCAATACTAGCGAGAAAGAAGAAGTAAAAATAGAAGTATCGGAAAAGAGAAAATTTTTCGAAGAAGAAGGCAGTCTATTTTTAGGAATGGCACCAATATCCATAGTCTCTATTTTCTTAATCCCATTACTGGGAATAACTATTCCCAAGGACATACAAATACTCTACGACCTATTTAAAACTATGAAAGTAAAGCCGGTAGGGAAAATTTTTTGCGATCTTTATGAAAGTAGTTTACAATTATAAGCCGTTTTTATAAAAACAAGATCACATTAGATTATAAAATAATTTTTAGCTAAACCTACTTTTCTATAGCATCTCTTATTTCCCTCATAGCTTTATAACTTTTAGCTTCATATTATTACTTATATTAAATAAAATGGATATATTATGAACGAGCTATTTTTTACAGAAAAGCACTTAAAACTTCGGGAAAGTGTAAAAGAATTCTTAATGCAAGAACTCGATCCAATTAAGAGTGATATCAATCAACAAAATAAAGTTCCTATCTCGCTGATAAGAAAACTAGGTCGCAAGGGTTTCTTTGGACCCCTGATTCCCAAAAACTATGGAGGTATAGAAGAAGATCTAGTCTCTCATTGTTTAATGACTGAGGAAATTTCTAAGTTGAATGTATCTGTCTCAGTTACTCGAACTCCTTGTATTTTAAACGGATATCTTTTAAATAAATATGGAAGCGAGTTCCAGAAAGAAACTTTTTTGAGAAATATAGCGAATGCAGACAAATTATGTGCGATCTGTTTAACCGAGGAAGAAGCGGGTTCAAATGTAGCTGGAATACAGTCAAGAGCTATAAAAAAGGGTAATAAATATGTTTTAAACGGCTCGAAAAAGTTTATTACAAACGCAGGATTGGCAGATTACTATTTTATTTGGTGTATCACTGATCCAACTGTTAATCCCAGAAATGGAATAAGCGTGTTTTTGTTAGAAAAAGATTTTCCCGGTCTAATCATCGAAAATCCTTACAAGCTTATGGGAATTAATGGAATATACAACGGAATTCTTCGTTTTGATAATATAGAAATCTCTGAGAGTAATCTCATTGGTGAGGAAGGGAGTGGTTATCATTTTTTAATGGATACATTTAATATCGAACGCATTACTTTAAGCTCTGAGTGTAACGGAATATCTATTGCTGCTTTAGAAGAATCGAAATCATATGCTAATACTCGCAAACAATTTGGAAAACGAATTTCCTCTTTTCAAACTATAAAATTAAAAATTGCGGACATGGCTACACAGCTAAGAGCGGCTCGGTTACTAACCTACAACGCAGCAAAATTGCACGACCTGAAACTTAATGTAACTAAGGAAGCATCAATGGCTAAGGTATTTTCGAGTAAAACAGCTCTTTCTATCGCATCCGAAGCGGTTCAGATACACGGAGGGAATGGTTACACCGATATGTTTCCGATTGAAAGGTATATGAGAGATGCTAGATTCTTCCAAGTGGGTGGTGGAACTTCAGAAATCCAACAATTAATCATTGCACGAGAAGAATTAAGACAAAATTGAAAATCTACTATTAACGTAAATGATAACTTAAAGAAAGAAAAAGATAATTATAAAAAAGATATATCAGTACTTATAGAATCCTTCCTTCGTCTTTCTACCTAATAGGTTTTTTTCAACCATTTCTTTTAGCAGAGGGCTAGGTGTGTATTTTTCTCCAAACTCACTCTCTAAATATTCGCCTATATGTAAGTAAATGTCATTCCCTACTAAATCGGAGAGTTCCAATGGTCCCATAGGAAAATTAAACGCCAATTTGCAAGCAATATCGATGTCTCGTGTATTTGCGATACCTGCCATTTTCATGTTGGCCGCTTCATTACATAAAACGTAAATAAGCCTCGTTGTTACAAATCCAGGAGCGTCATTAACCGCGACCACTGTTTTTCCTACACTTTCTGAAAATTTCCTCGACACTTCTAGAACCTCATCCGAAGTATATTTTCCCTTGATTAATTCTACTAGTTTCATAACTGTTGCTGGGTTAAAAAAGTGAATGCCAACGACGCGTTCTTGGTGATTGCATTTACTTCCAATGTCAGTAATGCTTAAGGATGAGGTATTTGAAGCAAATATTACACTTGGATCAGAAACAGATTCTAAATTTGAAAACAATTTTTGTTTCAATGCCATGTCCTCAAATATTGCCTCGATTATAATGTCAACATCTTTTGCAGCTTCATCCTGATTAACGAAAAGATTAATTTTGTCTAATATACTTTCAGTTTTCTCCTCTGTCATCTTACTTTTTGCCACATAATACTTTTCAAGAGTCATTTTCATCGAGTTTTTTGCTTTCTGGAGAATTTCATCGTTAACATCAACCAAATTCACTGAATATCCATATGTAGCACAGATCTGAGCAATTCCTGAGCCCATGGTCCCAGCTCCTATAACACAAACTTTTTTTATATTCATGATCATTTTACCTTACTTCCTAAATTGATTAAAATCGGCTTTACGTTTCTCTACAAACGCATTTTTACCCTCAACTGCTTCGCCAGTACCATAGTAAAGCGACAATCCGCTAACTCCCAACTGCGTAATACCCGTTACTCCATCTGTTTCGGCTAAGAAAGCGTATTTAAGGAATTTTAAAGCTTGAGGGCTCTTTTCTAGCAGTTCTTTGCACCACTGGTTGACCTCTTCATCTAATTTTTCATAAGGCACTACTGCGTTAACTAAACCCATTTCTAAAGCTTGTTTTGCAGTATAACGGCGACACAAAAACCAGATTTCTTTTGCTCGCTTAACTCCAACTGCTCTCATTAAATCTCCCGTACCATATCCTGGATCAAATGAACCAACGCGTGGACCCGCTTGTCCTAGCTGGGCGTGTTCAGCTGCAATACTGAGATCGCAGTTAACATGCCACACATGACCTCCTCCTATTGCGTATCCATTGACTCTGGCGATAACTGGCTTAGGTAACGTGCGAATTAAAAAAGTAACCCGTTGCCAACCTACTTCCAAAGGAAGCATATGTTCTCCTTTATAACCTCCTTTATCTCTTGTAGTCTGATCTCCTCCCGTACAGAACGCTTTTTCTCCTGCACCCGTAAACACAACTACACCCACATCGTTATCCATACATCTATTAAGCGCTTCAATTAACTCCGTAACAGTTTGTTGAGTACAAGCGTTATAACGTTGGGGACGGTTTATAGTAATTCGAGCGATACCGTTTTCTTTCTCAAATATTATATCTTCAAAATTCATTACATTTCTTCCATTTGTTAATTGTTATTAATTCAATTTACTAATGATTTAAAATGTAAACGATCTATTTAAAACAATCTTTCTATTATAAAAGGACTGAAGCAAATATCGTGGAAATACTGGATTTAAGTTAACTAAAATTAGGTCATTACATAATTAACTTGGGAGTTTAGCGCTCATAACTTTCAAGATTGGTTAGATTTCACTATTTAAGAACTTGAATAATTTGAATATTATTAAAGCACAAATTTACTGCGGATTTCAGTAATCATTTTGTGTCCATCATCGTTAATTTCGCTCAAAATATCTCTTAGAATATCATTGATCTCAATGCCCTTTAATTCACAGGAAATATATAATAAGGATAATATCGCTTTGGAAAATTTTTCCAACGCTTTAGTATCAGTTATTGGAATTCTTATCCCTAGCGCTTTCAGATCCATATGAGTCTCTTTTTCCTGCTGTCTAATAGCAATTAACACATCGTTTTTCCTTCCTTTCCATTCTTCAGTTATTGCTCGAATATTTAACAAATAACGCTTGGTCGGACTCCCGATTCCAAGCACATCTGGAGCGAATTCGAGTGGTTCCGAGTACTTGATAGATTCTAATCCAAAGAATCTATTGATTTTATAATTTTTATCTAACTTATTTTTCATAGAGCTTACTTCGAAAGCCATTTTTTCGATTTGAAGCGATAGCTTTTCGAACTTATCAACAAATACTTCTTTTTGGAGCGCATTATCGCAATTATCCATTTTTAAAACCATCCAATATTGCAGTATGTTCTCTTTACATGGTTATCTAAAAAAAGTATTTATTAAATGATTAATCTGCATTAAATTACTAATTTATAAGAAAGGAAAAAAAAAGAGTATCTTCAATCTTCTTTTTCTTCAAACTCTGAAGAATCACTTTGGCTTCGCTCCGGTAATTCTTCCTGCTCTAGCGAGGAAGAATCTTCTTTTTGATAGTCGGCTTCCTCTTCTGACTCATTAGCCCGGTCAGCTAATTCGAATTCTCCGGTTAATTCTTCAACTCTTGATTCTAATACTTCTTCTTCGCGTTCAACCACTTCAATAAGTCTTGCTTTCTGTTTGCCGATAATGTATTTTCTTAATTCATATGAACCAATAAATATTAATAGTAACAGAAAGAATATCAAAACTGCAATGTTTCTAAGATGGCTAATAGCAGACCCTTCAATTGTAGTGACCAATTCTATGAAAGGGATATTCTGAAATAATGGAAAGTCTTGTAAGAGAGAATATGGAAAGTTTACTGCAAATTCGTAAGCAACCTTACTAAAAATTAGTCCAATAAACACCGTGTCTAAACCTATATACTTTAATTTTTCGCTGAGCAACCTAGCGTTTGAACCAATTAAAGTACTTACGGAGTAGAGAATAACAATAATATCGACCCCAACTAGAAGAATCTTGATTTCTAGTGGGTAATCGGTTCCTGAACCTCCTAATCCTAAAAATACTTTCATGGTAAGATAAAAAGTATAAAAAGCGATCAAAATGTTGAATACTCCTAACCAAGCGCTTAAAATTCCTCTTCTTAAAGCTATTAAAGAGATAATGCCAAATGATAAGAGAATTATACCTACTATTAAATATACCGCGTTCAGAAATAAGGGGATATCGATTGAAATATAAGAATATAGAAATGACACTATGAAAAATATAAGTAATAGAAATATAGTTAAACCTGAGCCTCCAAAAAACTCAATGCTTCTTGTAAATTTACTAAATCTGATCTTCTCTAATTTCTCATCGAAGTATTTTGAGGTAATGTAGCAACCATAGATAATAAACCATGAAGATAGAATGAAATATACAAATATGGAAATCACAAATAGAACAAAGAGTATAATGCTTATTATTAACATTAAGGGAAGTGAAATGAAAAATGTAGTTATGATTTGTTTATCTGAGTATTCTTCGATGTGCTTCTTCGAAATTAGAGAAAAAAAGAATAAAAAGATTAGAAACGCTAGTAGTGGTAAAAAAATAAATATTCCGACTACAGGGAGAAATGGTATCACAGCTATGCCTACTAAAAGCCAAACGACTAAAAATAAGTACCTCCAGTTTTCTTTTAATTCTAGTAAATCTTTGAAAGTCATGCATAAATATTCTAAAAACTTAAATTTAAAATTATCTAAATAGTGATGAGACCTAATTAAGAAAAGAAAACAAATCCCTTTGCTTTGAAAATAATTTCGTGGGAATTTTAAAAGTTCTCTTTAACTCATTGACAGTCGTAGGTGCAAAACCTGAAAAGTGATTGTTCACAATGATAAAAATTTCGTAAATATTAGAATCCTCTTTTAATTTTTCAACAATCTGCTCTAACTCGTTTAAAGTTTTCTCTTGTATCCTTTGAACTCTATTAAATTCAGAAAGCTGACGATCGCCGATAAGTCTTATATAAAATCTATTTTGATTATCGGGAAAGAAGACCGGTAAATCTTGTAAGTAAGAGGTAGCTATATAGACTTTATCCTGAAAATTAGACACAATATCAGATTTAAACCACGACGAGTCTCTGAATTCTAAAAAGATAGGTTTTTCAGTTGGGATGGCTGATAGAGCATTGTTTAGTAGATTTAAATGCTTTTTAGAATATTTCAACCAAGGAGGAAATTGCATCAAATATACGCTTATTTTTTTTTCTAAATAACTAAACGCTTGGAAAAATTGGGTGATATTTAAGTCAATATCGGGATTTTGGGTCAGTTTGTGAGTAATTTCTTTCCAAACTTTTATTGTAAACTCAAATTCGGGTGGTGTATCGCTTAACCATTTTTTAACGCTCTCTTTTGACGAGGGTAAATTATAAAACGAGCTGTTTATTTCGTTAATATCGAAATATTGAGCGTAATATTTTAATTTATTTTGAGAATTTAGACTTTTGGGGTAAAAAGATCCAGTCCAATCCTGATAATCAAATCCAGCACAACCAATCTTAATTTTTGCCACCATAAATAAAATTATTCCAATATCAAAAAAAAATAATAGTTTTATAAGAAAAAGGTGCGTAAGTATTATCAATACATAATGGTTTTTGGTGAAATACAATTATAGAATGGGAGAAAATCCAAGAAAAGCCAGATGCCAAAATAAAAATCGAAGGAACTTTCCTTTTAAAACTAAGAGAAAAAATAAATTTCCTAGAAAGTGAAGTTTTACAAAAGAATCACAATCTCGACGAGTTAAGCGAATCAAAAAATGATTTAATACACCAAGCAGAGGAATTAAACGAGAATCTTTCCGTTATAGAAGAAAAACTCAAGAAATCTAGCTCAGAACTATTAAGTTTAAACACTATAGTCCAAGAAAAGCAACACACTATTGATAAATTGAATGAGAATGTGAAGCACCTATCTAAGGAGATCCAAACATTAACCAACCACTTGTCTAAGTGTGAACAAGAAAATCAAGATAAATTGGTAAAACTAGAAATGGAGAGGGATGATGAGTTTAATAGACTAAAAGTAGACCATTTTAAAGAATCAACTAAAAAAAAAGTAATCATAGAAAAATTAACGGAAGAATTAAGATTTAGCACAAAAAAACTGGGAAAATTTCTCAAAAATAATAAAAGATTAGAGGATTTAGAGTCAACATCGAAAGAAAATAAGGCAATTTTAGACAAAATAAAAAAACTTATGCAAACAAAGGGTTTTCTGTCAGAAAAGGAGTTTGAAAGTTTTCTCTCATAATGGGTAAATTTTTTTCTTGAAAATTCTAGTATCCAAAAAAACCATTTTCACTACCTTTTTGATGGGTGGAAAAACTCAAATAGATATTTTTTTAAATGCTTAAAATATTATATGCCTTAACAAATACTCAAACAAATCCTAACTAAATCAATTTGGTGACAAAAAAATTAGTATCGATTGGGAGAAAATTCAAAAAGGACCAGACTCTAAGTTCAAAGTGGAAGGAAGAGTCCTCCTATCTCAAAAAGCTAGAATTAGCGATCTAGAAAAAGAAGTTTCTGAAAAGTTGGAAGAAATCGAAAAACATAACGAGACAATAACTTCATTAAATTCGACTATAGAGGAAATAAATGAAAAAATCCGCATTAAGACCGAGAGATTAGACGCTAGTAATGCCGAATTAACTAAGGTTAAAGAAGAACTCAACGAGTTAAAGGAAAAACACTCTACTCTTGAGAATGATCTGAAGCAACTGCGAGAAAAAGAAACCGAGAGTGCGAAGAAGATTGAAGAGTTAGAAAAAAGTAAAATTGAAAACGAGACATTAATAAAAGAAAAAGAAGAGCAGCTAAATTCTCTAAAAACCGAACTTGAAGGAAAAATTAACAGTTTACAAGAGGAAAAATCTAAAGAAGTAGAAAGTATAAAGAAAGAGCTAGAAGAAAAATTGCAAGCTGTTCAATCAGAGAAAAAAGAAATTCAATCGCAAAAAGACAATGAAATAGAAACATTTAAAGCCGATTTGGAAAAGTCGGTAGCTCAAAGAGTTGAAGAGAAGGAAACCCATATCAAACAACTGGAGTCAGTTATTAAAGAAAAAGGCTCAAAAATCGAACAGTTAACGAATGAAATTACGTCTAAACCAGAAAAGGTAAAAACAATCCCTTTGGAAGGTGCTCCAAAGATATTGAAGAGAATTCAAGAAATACTCGATCTGAAAGGATTTCTCTCTGATAGAGAATTTGAAGAAGTCTCAGATGAAATTAACAACGAATAATATGGTCTTTTCACTACTTCTCATCCTTTTTTCTAAACCAATTATTTTTATTTATATCGTTTTATATAATTGCCCCTCATTGCTTAGGATTTAAGGTAAAAACTAATAGTACTTTTCGTGAAAATCGTGGTTAAACTAACTTGGGAAAATAAATCTAACCTCAAAGAAAACCTTAATAAAATAAAATTCACAAATTTAAACACATTTCGAGTTCTAAATCGCAATATAAATCAAACTAATATTGATTTTACACCAAACAACTGGAAAAATAAACTCTTCTGGGGAGATAATCTTGATGTCCTCTCTTATTTAACTAATTATTTAGAAAGCGAGATAGATTTAATCTACATAGATCCTCCCTTCTTTTCTGGAGCCAATTATAAGGTAATAATCGAGGAAGACGATATATTGATAAATAAAATAGCGTACTCTGACGATTGGGATAATAATTTAGATTCTTATTTGCAGATGCTATATGAACGATTCCAATTAATTAAGGTTTTACTTTCAAGTAAGGGATTGTTATTTGTCCACTTAGATTGGCACGCTTCGCATTATGTAAAAGTTATCTTAGACGAAATTTTCGGCAAGAATCGGTTCATTAACAACATTATTTGGTATTATTATAACAAATACTCTGCCGGTAAGAAATCTCTGCCCCGAAGTCATGATGATATTTTGGTGTATTCCAAAACTTCCGATTACATACTTAATGAAATACGTATACCAAGAGAAAAACCCATAAAACAATTGAAGCGTATTAATGTAAATGGAGTATTAAAAAACGCTAAAGACAATAAAGGAAAAGTTATTTATAGAATAGTAAAGGACAAGAAAATGGATGATGTGTGGAGAATCCCGTGCATGCAACCCGCTTCGAAAGAATTTACGGGCTATCCCACTCAAAAACACCACAGGCTTCTTAAACGAATTATTGAACTTGGTTCAAACGAAGGAGACCTAATCGCTGACTTTTTTTGCGGTTCTGGAACTACCTTAATCACCGCAGAAAAGTTAAAGCGTAGATGGATCGGAAGCGATAATTCCGATTACGCGATTTATTTAACGAGGAACAGACTTATTGATAAATTTTATACTGCTACTAATTCTTCGAACGGTTTTGAATTATTATCTAATCAAGTAGAAGAAAAGACGAAACTTATTGAATCAGGTTTTTTCGAAAAGAAATTAGTTTTGAGAAGAAATAGATAGGAAGAGATTGTTTAAACGAAGTAATATTTCTCAAGATGAGTAATTTTAAATAGTTTTAAAACCCATATTTACCTATATTTGTCTTGAGGTTTGAAATTAAATGGATATTTTTAATGTGCTAAAGATAACTACAGCGATTATAACTGTAGTGTTTGCAGTTATCGCAGGAGCTATCGAATTATGGAAAAATCCAAAATATTGGCTTAATCGTTTTTTTGCTCTATTTTTCGTTTCAATGGCGTTAGGATTCTTCATGTATTCGTTGTATCACCTGATTTTAAACAACGCGTTAATCGTTATTCCTATGATGGTTTCTGCCCAAATTCTTTACAACTTCGCAGTTACAATCATCTTGATGACGGTATTCATCCTAGATAAGGGAGAAAAGATTGCGATGACCCGGAAATACCTTGGAATAACATTTTTAATTTTCGTAATCACTATTTTTGGGTATTTTATCTGGGTGCCTACATTAAACATGGAACGGTACGACGATGGCATAGTGGATACAGAAACTCCTTTAGGATGGTACATTTTCGTGACAATAGCTAGATTAGTTTTATTTGGCTATGTACTTTTTCGATACTATAAAATCTCTAAATTAACTGAAGGTACTTCTAAGATTAGAGTCATATGGTTCTTACGTGGAAGTTCAGTGGCCCTAGTGGGCATTATTTTAAACATGCTTGGTGGAGTTTTATCGTCACTACCACTGGAAATCATTGGATTAATTTTTATCGATATTGGGATCATTGGGATTGTAAAAGGGCTCTTAACCGAAGAAAAGGTAGAGAGCGTCTAATTTTTATAATTATTTAAAAATTTATTTTTCTCTAAGTATTTATGGAAGCAATAACTCATAACCTAACTGGCGTGCTTATTCAGATTGTATGTTTTCAATTTCTTATTTTTCCTCTTAATATAATATTCACAATTGTTATTGGGTTTTTCTCCCATTTTATTATAGATGGTTTGGCAAAAATCACATATCACACTCCCGATGCCATGAAAGAAGATAAATTTTGGGTTTGGTGGCATATAATCGTGATAATTTTAAGTATTTCATCTCTAATTGTGTTTATTGTTCCTTTTTGGCTTGGAATGTTGTTTGCTAACTTCGTTGATATTTGGGACTGGCTTATATTACGACCACTACAAAATCGAAAAAAGAAGAGTGTTCCTAATGTAACTTGGGGGAATAACCTATATATTCACAAAGTAATTGACAAGTTTCGAGATAAAACTCTTTTTTGGCTACCTAATCTAAATTTCAACAAAAAGGGTGTAATTCCAGAGATAATTTTAATTTGTCTTCTTTTGGTACTAATTGGATTCTTAATTGTATTCTTATAAGCTTAAATCATTTTTTTCTCCTTCTGCTTCCCAATAATACACTTTATTCATTTGCTATTTAAGTTTAATTTAGATATCAAATAAATTTCAATAAATAAGCAAATAAAAGTGTAATTTTTTGGATTTTAGAAGTTTATTTATGAAATATTACACCCCAACCAAGATAGTTTGTCAAAGCTTCGTCGACGATCTCCCCTACTAAATTAAGGGTCGCTGCTACATGGTGAGCAAATCCCCCTCGGCACATTTTTTTTAAAAGAGACTGAAGTTCTGGGACCTCAACTATTCCGAAGCCTCCGTAGGGCTCTAATGGATCGTCAGTGTAGGTTCCTTCAATTAGAAGGGCCTTGATCTCCCCCAATATGTCGTCAGTTTCCACTCTTAAAAGTGTACATGGTTTGGTTTTGATACGACCTTGAATTGCGCCGTAAGAAGTTTCTACTGATTTGATATTGGATATTATTGGATGAGGGGTAAGTTTTGTCGTTTGAAAGAATGACCTTGGCAAATTGCTGCAGTGGAAAAGAACCATCTTATTAGGATCATCGCCATAATTATTGTTCCAATCCAAAATTGCTGAAGGTGTCCCAGAGGCTAGTTGTAATATAATCATTCCAATTAATCCTGGCATATCCACTTCGCACGCAGCTGGAATGAGTCCTTCAGAAAACATACTCATAACCGCACAGGGAACAATTCCTAAACAGGAGAAAATAGTCCTATTAAAAATGTTGCCAAGCATGTTTGACTTGCCAAACATGTTGCCAAGTGATATTGTGATTCATATCCCTTGATAACGTTACGTTCTCCTTCTGCTGGAGCGATACTAGCTTGTATTTCGTTCATGCTATAAATTTGAGTATTTATTAACTATTTATAGTTCAAAATCTCACCCTTTTTATTCTTTTATAATATTCCTAACGATTTTCAGGTGACATTTATGTCTTTTTTTAATATTTAAAATTGTTAAAGACTTTATTAAATTTCATATTAATGGGTTATATCTTAACTCTAAAATCTTAATTATGCTTCAATTTTTTGTTGGCTTATTGTTTTTTAATTTCTCTCAGATTAATAACCAATAATAATTAAAATATCACTTTTTATTCACATCCTATGCATCATGAAATCCAGAAAGGAGTCCATCTCCTTAGGATGCCGCTATGAAATATATTTCCAATAAAAAATGAAATATCTCAATAAAGTACAAAATATAATTGAATTCTGTGTCAAAAAAGAGTGAAATTGGAGAATGTGTAATTTCTTCCTTTTGGCGGCAGTATTATGAGCTCGTGATTTAAGATTCTTGTTTCTCCCTGTTCTATCCGAACGTAATTGAATTCGGTTGGCTGCTTTCTTAATTATCTTGGATTTCACTATGTGATTGTTCATCATTTTGAATATAATTCATAATTCTGGAAATAATCTGTTCCACCGCCCTTGCTTACAATACTCATATGCTTCTTGAAGATAATATACATATTCTTGTACTTGAGGGCTTGGAATTTCGGTTAAAATTGACCTATTCGTTTCTACCCGATCTGGTAATACTATTTTTTGATTATGCAGGTAGGAATTTAGGATATGAGGAGCCCTCTTGAAAAAAAGCTGCAACGCAGAAGCCCATTTATGAAGATCAGCAATATTAAATATATCTTCTACTAAGCGTAGGATGACATATGATTTCATATTCCACTCGTTTTCATAATTACAGAATTTTAAAAGACGAATTAGATTAGTAGCTCTACCTTCGGTTTTACGGTTAATTTTAGAAAGTGCATCTTCTTCTCTTTTTGGACTCACCTTCTTGCTTGCTTCATCCTCTAAGGGGATATATAACAGATTTCCTTTTATTTGTATAGCGGGAATCAGGTCATAATATATTATATCATCGTGATCTTGGTGCTTAAAATCCATAGAAATAGCATGAGAGTAGTGGTCTTGTAAGTCAATTGTAAATCGGTCGTCTTTTTCCTGGATGAATCTTAAATCTTCCTCCAAGATGGGAAAGAAAATTTTCCCTATTAAGGTTCTCGGATCAACTTTCTTTTTGGGGCTTTTTGGAATATAAGGCACATATACATCAAGATCAAAACCAGAGACGATATATACTCCAAGATCAAATGATCCTCCATACCAAATATCATTTACTCTTAGTTTATTAGATATTTTTTCGATGATATTGGAAGGATTGTCAAAATTAACTTGGGATGCTTCTCGCAACCTTTTTACTAAATAGGTGGTTTGCTACTTGAGGAATTGTTCTCGCCCATCCGTGATGGACAAGTTTTCTACAAGGGTTTGGAACCAACCTTGTAAGTCTTTTTGTGTCAAATCAATTACAAAATTAGAAGTCATATTTAAATATTTTTATTTTCACATCTGTCTAAGATAATATATCAATTGGAACACCTGGAAGATGATTTTATTGATTATCTCATCGATTAAAATAATGAAATCTATATAATTTACAAAATCAGATTTAAAAAACTTGTAAACCCTAAAGATATAAAGCATGATATAATAAATGAGAGAATTAGACTTTTGAAAAAAGAAGATCAACAACCCGGTAAAAAATGTAAATACATTATTAGAAAGAGTGATAATATAGACACTATATTTATAAAAAGGTTATTTAATTTAATCTATAATCTTGAGTTTGAGATTGTGGAATTTGAGAAATCCTCAAAAAAATGTCTTAACCTTAAAATTACAGGAGGATCATATCTCCGTCGTTATATAAACAGAATAGTGGCATCTGAGATTTCTAAAATTCTGGGTATCAATTTAGATACAACAAAAAGATGGACGAATCAACTTAATTTGGCAAGAGAAATTGAAATTCGTCCAACAACTTTTAAAAAAATATATGATCACATAGAAATCTTCTCAGAACATGTAAAGATTTATAATTCTCTTTCAAGAGTGTTAGCTAATTACCATAAAGAGAAATACCCTGAAGACTTTCCGGATAGGTTAGTATCAATTTTTAATAATTATATTAAGGGTGGAGGGGGAAAATCTTGGCTCGCACAAATATTGGGAAAGAGTCGTGCATATATTTTTGATTTAGAGTTGAGAAGGGGGCAGAAGGGAAAAGGTGGTCCTGAACACTATGCAAAGTATTTCATTTTACTGACTTATATTCATCTACTTAATAAGCAGACCTTAGATTTTAAAGAAGATCTAAAAATTAACGATCTTAAACCAGATTGTCGCAATCTTGTTTTTAAGGAAATGAAAAAAAAGGAAATGATAAAAGATTTATGTGCGTCGAAGTATTCAAAAAGAATAGTCAACACCGATAATAGAGATTTATTTGATATTATAATTTATTCATTGTTAGCGCTAACTACGATAAATAGGGCAATAAATAACAAAAAAAAGAGATTTTGTCTTTAAATATACACAATTAAATAGATTGATTTCAAATACAAAATCTCGAGATTTTTTCACTGGTAAGTTCAGAAATGGATATATATTAGCTAAAACTGAAGGTTTAAGATTAATCAAAGAATTAAGAAAAGGATTCTTTAAAGCTCCTGCAGTATGTCATGATGCAATCTACAGGATTAAGATCCATATTAATAATCCACATTGGAGGGTATATGAAAAACATTTTATTGATCTTAGAGGGATTCAGTGTAAAGAACTTTTAGATTTAAGTTTAGGTCTTGATATTTACGATAGAGACTTTATAAAGGACGCACATCCTTTTGTCTCTGAACATGGTCAAATTATACAGGGAAGATATGTGTTCTACACAACACGCCATCATTTGGATCAAGATCAGAAGCAATTTTTAATTTTTGATAATAAATCTACAGATTTTACATTTAAAATAATACTTCTCCCTTCTATTTCTCATTGGAAGCTTCATGCAAATAAAGAAGAATTTAACAAGAATAAAGTATTGTTAATTGAGCGAATGAAACATCTTTATAGAATAATCTATTTAAAAAAAATCCCTGAAAAAAATTATAAAGATTCAATTAAATCTGAATTTAATAATAAAACTATAAAAGTAAATGGTCATGAAGTTAGTATTTGGAACAAATTTCCTGAAGAAATCTTTGAAGAATGGATTAAAAGATGGAATATACGCAAGAATTTATCAGATAAAGAATTTTATAAGAGATTTTATCCAAATTTTTATAATCATCTTTACGAACCACTTATAAAAGGCAGAGATTTGTTTAATATTAAGGATCCAAAATGCCAGAGACCTGAATTTTGGTATTGGTATTTTAAATATTATATTAAAAAAAGCATTTATCCTTGTGGATAGAAACTCAATATTATTTGGTAAATTTTTAAATAACTTTCATTCACATATTATCGAAATCAATAGAAGGAAATTATCCATTGAAGAATTCTATATTCCACCCTAGATAATTATTAAGAGCTTCATAGGTGATTTTTCCGACTTGATTTAGTGTAGCAGCAACATGATGGGCAAACCCCTCCCTGCAAAGTGTCTTTAAAAGCTCTTGTAGGTTTGGAATTTCAACAACCCCAAATCCTCCAAATGTTTCCAGTTTGTCTTCTATAAAATTACCCTCTACCACAATGGCTTTCATCTCACCATAAAGGTCATCTGTTTCTATTCGCAATAAAGTACATGGTCTAGTTTTGATTCTCCCTTGTATCGCTCCAAATGTGACATCTCCTCCCTTCTGGTCTGCAATTATTGGATGAATGGTCATGCGAGTATCTTTAAAGAACGATTTTGGGAGATTACTGCAGTGAAACAGTACCATCTTATTTGGATCATCTCCATAGTTGTTATTCCAGTCTAAAATTGCCGATGGTGATTCTGAAGCTATCTGTAAGACATACATCCCAATAAGACCTGCAATATCAACTTCGCAAGCTGCTGGAATTAATCCCTCACTAAACATACTCATAACGGCACAGGGAACGACCCCAAAATTATCCTGGATAGAAGGCCAGCACTGGAAAGCAAAACCATCAAGCTCCTTTTCGCTCACCCATTTCTCAATCACTACTGCAAGTTTTGCAAGTTTAAGTAACCCCTCCTCAGGAAAAGATGCGGTAGGTGTATAATCTTTGATGAATTGAATTTTTTCTTCTATTTTAGGATCCTCATCATTTAATCGCCGAATTTCTCCAAATATTTCAGATAAATCTATTGATTCAACCGAAATTCCATTATATTCTAAAATTTTTTCACTATATCGAACCGTTTCGAACGCATTAGGTCTCGTTCCAATTTGACCCAATCTAAGTGTGGGTACCTTGTTTACAATCTTACAGACTTTCTCAAATTTCAATAAATCATGTTTGAATATCTCTGATTTTATAACGCAGGTGTGCTGACTTGTCAAAGAGTAAGGAATTCCACTCTGTACCAGCACATTGCAAACAGAAATTTTTCCACAGAACGCATCTCGCCTGTAGGCTCTACTCATTTTCTCAATTTCATCGGAAGACGCGTGAACCAAAATAGGAACATTTAAATTTGATAGTTTTATTGTATTGGCTATACCTTTTTCGTCCCCGAAATTGGGCAATATTACCAAAATTCCCTCAATCTTTTCCTTATTTAACTTAAACAACTCTGCACATCTTTTTGCATCTTCGTAGGTTTCAACCACTCCATATTGGGTTTCTTTCTCGCTTAATATAACATATTCATAACCCATCTCCTCGCATACTTCCATAATTTCCATTCTACCTTCTTGAGCTAAGGTATCAGGAAATGCATCTCTATTACCCACGATAATTCCAAAGGTTGTTTTTTCCTTAATTTGCGTCATATCAGTTATTATTTTCCTATTTTTTTAGTATATTATTTGCAAATTCTTGAGATATTTTATTGCTTTTTATGTCAGGAAAAAATCATGGAACCTTTAATTTAAGTTAAGACTTACGAAATTTTAATTTGTAAGATAATATTTAATTAGTTTAATTTATTACATCGAAATTTTGTTCGATGTATTTATCTACAAAGCTCTTAATTTAATTGATGAATTTCGCTAAAGATTTATTAGAAGTCTTGAAGCACAAACCAATCAAATTTGCGATATTTATGCAATTAGTCTACTACTTCCTTTCAATTATTCTGTTTTTCCTATTTTTTCAAGATAAGAACGATTTTCTGATTTTTTACAACGCAGGTAAGATAGTACTTAATAACATCGACGAGCTTTATAATCAATCTAATTACCTATGGGATTTCAGGTATTTTCCCGTTTCAGCTTTAATGTTTACTGTTTTTTCACTTATCAATTTTCAAGCTTCTTTTGTTTTGTTTAATACTCTTAATTTGGTTTTAAATTTTATATCTGGCTATTACTTATACCGAATTTTAAGTTTAGTGAAACATAGTGACTATATTGGGGATAAAGAAAAGCTTTATAGATATACTGGACTATTTTTGGTTGGGTTTCCTCACGTTTTGAATTACATTTACGGACAAATCAATTCTTTTGTTGCTTTCTTCCTTTTAGTAGCGCTTTATCTATTTTTAAGTAAGAACAGTGTGAAATGGAATTTTTTGGCAAGCCTAATATTAGGGTTAAGCATAGTTATAAAACCTACTGCTTTACTTTTAATTCCCTTTCTAGTAGTGTTTCACTACAATTTGAAATCGAAACAAATCGTATTCGAACTTAACAAAACGATTTCACGAATTATTGGAGTGTTCGTTCCGATATCGACCAATTTTGTTTTTTTTATTCTTAAACCCTCATTGTTTACCGATTTCTTAGAGACTAATTTTACGGGGAACAATCCGGTTGCTTTGAATTTTTCTTTTAGTTTAACTAAATCGATTACAAATTTCTTGTTTTTTTATTCATTGCCTTTTAACCAGATGACGATTTTTCTAACAATTTTAATTGTAACCTTAGGTTTGGGAATGGTTATTTACATTTTTATGATAAATCCTAAACAGAATGTTTTGTATGGATTTACTCTCGGTATTATTATAATGTTGCTTGCTTATTTCGATTCTTGGGACCATCACCTTCTTTCACTTACTCCTTTGTTATTGATAATTATGATCACATTGCCCATAGATTCAAAAAATCTCTATTTTTATGTAAAACCTAGTTTATATTTCTTGAACTTTGTAAATTTAGCGTTTGTAGGGTTCTGGTATCTTATATTTCCAATTTTTCCAATAAATTTTGAGACAACAATAGTTTTAATTATATTATTTTATGTAATCGCCCGTATATGTTTTGGGTATGACAATGCAATTAAGTAAGAGGTCTTTTAAGAATGATCAAACAATGTACTAAAAGACTCTCAATAACGCGCAAGATATTGATTAATTGCTTAATTATTATCATAATATTCTTTCTCATTTCGATGCCTACTTACTCAATTGCATTGGGTTTGAACTCTGAGTTCGAATTTGACTTAGCGCAAAACGATGAAATCATTTGGGTATGCAATAAATGCGATAAAATAGAGTTGGAAACCATATTTGAGAAGAATTGGAGTAGTATTGGTTGGTTTCAAAATATTGAAGAAGGAAAGAAATTAAAGTTAAATATAGTGGAAATAAGTACATTTGAGCAATACACCTCAAATCGTTTGGTTACGCGCGATTTAAGAGTAATTTTTAATGGGAATCTTGACAATTCCTATTTTTTTCACACTAGCTATATTTTTTCCCTCTTCCCTAATCCAAACTTAACATTTGACTATGCTCAAGACATAATTCATACGATGATAATATTTTTCTTTCCGACTCCTATAGGAGAGTTTATAAATCGATTACCACCATATCCAAATCGAGATGTGGATACTCGAGTGTTGCCCACGATAAACCAAAAATTTCCTCCTAATTCTTTGATTTCTAACCTTCCACAAACGCATATTGAATCCATTTCGATTTACAACGATAATGGAATATTGTCATCGTTTAAAATGTATACTCCTGGATTTAATGTATTTTTGGAGCTTACGCTATATTATCCTCCTCCTTCAATATCTCCTCTAACTTTTCTTCTTTTATCTGTAATAATCGCTACTATTGGATTCTATATTTATAGTGAAAAAAAAACAATTAAAAAAGTAAAACTTCTGAAAAAAAGTGAATAATATGTCCTCGCTTAAATTACTTAAAGAAAGTGCAAAATACCTATTAAATCATTTTGTATTTCGATGGAGTTTTTTAGTTCACGGATTTTACGTGATATTTTCGATTTCTTTAACAGTGATATTCTTCCCTCACCAGAATGATTTTTTAGTCTACTATAATGCAGGAAAACTCTTCTTAACCGATATAGAAAATTTATACAACCCCGAGAAATATCTCTTTCCTTTTAGGTATCTACCGTTATGTGCTGCTTTTTTTGCTCCTTATTCTTTTATTCCATTTGAATTGGGCTTTATCGTTTTCGATATATTAAATCTAGTCTTTATTATAGTAAGTTCAATGCTCATATATCGTATAATTAAAAGTTTTAGCGAAACGAATAGAGATTTGAATCGCAGAAGAATATTTATCTACATAGCTGTCTATTTAATGGGATTACCCATGATGTTTAATTACATATTAGGTCAAATTAACGTGTTTGTTTCATTCTTCATATTAATTTCCCTCTACCTCTTTTTAACTAAGAATAAGTTGACCTTTCATTTACTAGGGGGGATTTTGATTGGATTAAGCATAATATTAAAACCCCTAACCATTTTCATAATCCCCTTTCTCTTTATTACAAAAAAATCTAAGAAAACTCAAAAATTAAAAATTCTATGGAAAGAGAGTTTTATTCGGTTGTTTGGAGTGTTCCTTCCTGTATCTCTTAATTTAATTGTATTCCTTTTTTATCCTGGATTGCTCATTGGATTTATAGAGCGAAATATCACGGGCAGCGATCCCTTGATGGTAAATGCTTCTTTTAGTGTTACTAAGATCGTTTCTAATATATTAGTTTTTTATTTTAATTTAACAGGGTACCAAATTTACGTCTTTCTAATAACCACAACTATCATCGGAGGATTAGCGATTCTAGCGTTCTATTTTAGAAGTTATTACGAGCATCCCGAATTATACGGTTTTACATTAGGAATATTAGTAATGCTACTCGTTTACTTTGATTCTTGGGACCATCACCTTATTATTTTCATTCCACTTTTAATCTTGGTGATATTAGATTTACCCGGAGACTCTCGGATCATGAAAGAGTTTTTAAAATCGGCATTAATCTTCCTCTCCTTCTTTGATTTAATGTTTTGGGGTATTTGGTACTTTATAAATCCAGTGTTCCCCCTTCACTATACAACAACAGTGTTTTTATTGGTAGCGTTTTACGGCGTTATAAAACAGTTAATTTTCAACGAGAACTCAATTAAGATTGAAATATAATGGAAATAGTTCCTGCTATTGATATTAGTGACGGTAAGTGCGTGAGGCTTATAAAAGGCCAAAAGGGGACCGAACGTGTTTATTATGAATCCCCAATTGATGCTTTAACCTTTTGGATGGAAAAAAAGGCTAAAAGAGTCCACATCATTGATCTTAACGGAGCTTGGGGTGAAATTAAAAACCAAGCGTTGCTTAGAGAACTTTTGAATACATCTTTAGGAAATGTAAAAGTTCAAGTGGGTGGAGGAATAAGAAGTCTAGGTTACGCATCCGAATTTTTAAAGTTAGGATTTGACCGCATAATTCTCGGAACTCTCGCTTTTAAAGAACCTGAGACGGTAAGAAAACTTATTAAACTTTTTGGAAACGAGAGAATTATTGTAGCGATCGATTACATTAGAGACAAACTCGCTATCGAAGGTTGGTTGGGTAAAACTAATATAGATATCTTTCCTTTTACTGAACAGATGATTAACTGTGGAGTAAGGTATGTATTGCTTTCATCAATAGAGTTAGACGGCACATTGTCAGGACCGGATTTTGAAACTATAACTGAAGTCTCTCTTCAATTCCCTAACCTTTTGGTCTACGCAGCTGGAGGAATAAGCGATATTAGAGAACTCAGCGATTTAAAAGCCTTAGGAGTGCACGGAGTGGTCATTGGAAAAGCTTTTTACGAAAACTTGATTCCTCTCGACATCGTTAACAAAGAGTTCTAAAATTATTTATAATGTCAAATTTAGGGATAAATTTATAATCTCAAATTTACTGAATTGTTATAGATATATCTAATTAATACACAAGACTAATCTAATTCAGTAAATGCAAGAATACTTCATTATTTTATTCCCAGCGTTTATGCTAGGGATACTGCACACAGCACTTCCTTGCGAAGATAAAGCTATCTTTCTTTTTTGGTCTTTTGGAATAAGTAAAAATCCAAAAATAAGTGTGTTGATACTGGCATTATACGGATTTGGGCTAATGGGAGCCAATATGGTGATTGGTATTATTTCCGTATCGCTAAGCATAATTCCGTTGATTTTTGGATTTATCCCCGATCCTTACACTATAAACTTTTTTGGTGCGTTTACTTCCTCATTCGCGGCGATTTTTATGCTTTTTTATGTCACTAGGAAAGATTACTCACCACACTCTAAATCAAAGTATAAGGATAGCATTTTAAATTTTAACTGGCAGAAATTTCGAACTCCTTTTATATTTGGATTTGTTGCAGGATTCGCTCCATGTATATTTGAACTTATCATTTACTCTCAATGCCTTCAATTTGCGATAAGTTATTCCATTTTGGAAGGTATCCTAATTGCGTTTTATTTCTCTTTAGGGACATTTATTGGGTTATTTCCACTTGCCTTAGCAAAACATGGAACATCTCATATAGTCAAACCTACGGAGAAAAAGGGTAATAGAACGATAACGATTATGATTTTTATCATTATTATTTTTAATGTAATAATTATGTTGTTGTCATTCTTAAGAATTGATGTCTTTCCAGTTCCACCTAGTAGCTAATCCCGTAGTATTCCTTAAATTTCAACCACTTTAACTTACAAATGTAAATATTTGATTCCGTTTTTCCATGAAAGCGGAAGATTAAAATTTTTGAATTTATTTGTAAATTATTGAGCTTCAGCTTGATTTTCATATGTAACTTTTGGACTCTAAAAAAAATATTATTATCATTAATTATTTTATTATTATAGTGGAATTAAACAAGATTATACTTTTTAGTGAAAAACATGAAATGCTTATTCTGTGAAAACCAAAACATTGACTACACTTGTGAAAAATGTGGAGAACATTTTTGTATTAATCACGCCACCACAACTGAGAAATGGATGTGTAAGAAACATAATTTGCTCTATTCGAAGGCAAGCGCTGTAGATAAAGGGTTTCGTTGTTCGGTTATTGAAAACAGTCGCTGTCCAGAGTGCAACGCACTTCTCAAGATTGAAAAACTCTCGTCGGGGCACTATTATCTCGAGTGTACTAATAACTCATGCGGGTGGAACTCCTACCTAAAAACACCGGGGTTGTTTTTTCTCTCGAGAGAACAGCTATTAAAGGAAGCGCAACGCCAAAACCTAATTAGAAGCGATAAGTTGTGTGGAAGGAAATTAAAGTATGTAGAAGGAAAGCAAATATGCCCCAACTGTTTCCTTCAACTGCTCAAACGAGCTCCTATTACAAATTTCTCAACGATTATCAGTACATTTAACATTCCTGCGCACGAAATGATTAAATTAATAAATAAATATATTGAAGAAGAACGAATCTACGGCATAATTGACCAAAAAAACCAGATGTTTTATTATATCTCTCCAGAGCTAAGAGAAAAAATCCTTTCAAAATTTTACGACGAGGGAATCATAAAAGTGGCTGATCTCGCTCTTATGTTAGATACGAGCTCTGAAGTGGCGTTGAAAGTCGTGTATAAGTTAATCAGTGGATTTCAAATTAAAGGGTCTTTCACTAAGAACAAGAAAAGATATTACACTCAGAAATATATAACCGATAGCTTAATAAAAGATATAAATAGTAAGGGAAGGATTTCATTAGATGAGTTAACTAAAACTTTAAACATTCCGAAAGAGTTAATTAAAACTTTCTGTGTAAATCTAATGCGAGCAAAAGCTATCGACGGATTTTTTGCAGATAGAGGAAATCAAATAATCACTTCAAATCAAATTTACAACGAAATTAAGCAATACGCAAAACAGCACGGGTTATTCGAGCTCTCCAAACTCGCAAACGACTTAAAAATTGCTATTGAGCTTGCGAGAAAAAGCCTTCACAATTTAATAAAAAACGGTACTATTAAGGGGATATTCACCCAAAGACGGGAATTTATGACCGACCACTATTTCGAGGGAAAAATTAAGGAGTTGGCTCGAGCTTATAGGACGATGCCCTTGAGAGAGCTTTCTAATCGATTAGGAGTTACCGAGTCTACGATCGAAGAAATATTAGCTCAACTTATAGGCAAAGGAGAAATTGACGGATACATTGATATGGCTAAAAGATTATTTGTGGCATACAGCGTTAGTGCCGCTGTACCTGCCGAACGAGCAAAAAAACCCGCAACAGAAGATCATACCGACGAAGATAAAATAGAAGTATTAAGAGATTACGATTTTGTAGGGGGTCAGGTACGATTCAAAGTAGTGGTAAGAAACAATAGTTCCATGGCTATAAACAATGTGAAAGTATTGTTAGACACTCCTACTAGCTATAAAGTAAAAGAGGCATTGATTAACGTTCCCGTAATCGAATCGAACAATTCGAGGGGAGTAGATTTTTACGTTGAGCCAAAAGAATGCGGGATTTCTAATTTTGGGGGCACCGTCATTTACAAAAACGCTTCTGGAACGCAAAGAACTATTCCTATTCGAAAGAAAGAAGTTCAAATCAAATGTCCTTTGGTGTGTACTTCGATGTCAAATATTGAAGATTGCCAATTAGCCATTCAAAGCTTACCTAACGACGCGAGAGCGTTCTTAATCGCAGACATCGACCCTCGATTGGCTTTCCGAGCGGCGATAAGAACTCTGAAGCGATTCGAAACCAGTATGGTAACCTCGTACGAAGGTGGAGACTCAAATAACAATTACGAGGCAGAAAGTTGGCACTGCGCCGAAGCAAAGGTAACTGGTGGTCGTATTATTACTCGAATATTCGTTTCTGCAACAAGTCAATCCTTAGAAGTGAGAGTTTGGTGCAATAATCCTGGACAATTAACCGGATTTCTCGCCAAGGTTATTGAACTCTTGTTCGAGGAAATAAACATCATTCGAAAAATTAAAGCGGAAGAGCGAGAAAAAACTATCGATGTTATGGCCATTACGCAGAATCTTGCAGAAGTTAGCGACTATTGTATGTTGAGGTGGAAGGCACAAAACATTAGAAACAAGTTACACGATACCTTTATCCGGTTACGCAAAATTCTTGGGGACGACAACGCCATTTTAGGTAGAATTGAATTCTGGTTAACTCGATTAAACTCTTACGAAAAAGAGGACAAGATTTCAGACGAAGACGCAGATTCGTTGGTCGAAGATGTAGAAAAATTCAAAAACGTTCTCACGAGATCTATAAAACTTTAGAAATGTGTTAATTTGGGGGATCTCCCTTATGAAAAGCTTATCTTTAGTAGAAATTTTTAAAATTTAAAAGATGGGTTAATAAAGGTTTAAATAATATTAGAAGAATGTAAATATTAACCCATAAATGTACCAAACAATTAGGTGGATATCGTTCCTATAATAAGTATAAGCTTAAATGAGAGTTTAAAACGATTTTTAGACAAGTTAGTTAGCAGAAATCAATACGAAAACAAATCGAAGTTAGTTAGGGACGCGCTTTTAAGGCTAATGTCCACTATTGACTCTCCAGGCTTAGAATCCTCGTACGAACTCGCTACTTTAACCAAATCGGTAATAGGTAACATGATTATTATCCTTCCTAACGACCCAAATATTCAAAAGAAACTCAACTCTATAGAATCCCAATATCAGGATGAGATTATATCGAAGAATTCCCATTATCAGCGCGATAACATTACGATTTTTATGATCTTTGAAGGCACTGTCGACCAATTCCAAAAGTTCGTAGTGGAAGTCAACGGAATTAAAGAATTAATTAATTTTAGGTATCTTATCCTTACTTAGGGCTTATAAGGAATTTTACAATAGCGGAAAAGAGTAAAATTTTTACCTTGAAAGATTTTACTTATTGCAAGTTAATATTAATTAAGTATCAAAATACACCGAATAAATCATTATGGGACAAAAAAAGTACGGTAAAGGGTATAAGAAACCCGGAGGGGGCGGACTAAAATCAAAGGGAGCACCCATTAAGGGAGGAAAAATTAAAGCAAGCCACATCCTCGTAAACAAAATGAGTAAAGCCCAAGAAATATGCGAAGACTTGAAAGCTGGAGAAAATTTCGAAAAGTTGGCCCGGCAATTCTCAGAATGCCCCAGCAAGAATAAGGGGGGAAATCTAGGAGAATTTCCAAAAGGTAAGATGGTTGCATCCTTCTGGAACGCGTGCACTAAACTACAGATTGGCGAGATTTCTCAACCCGTTAAAACTCAATACGGATACCATGTAATCAAGCGCATGGGTTAGCTAATAAAGCACTTTAAACACTTAACTTATTAACAGATTAATATTTGAAATAAACTTTATTGGCATTAGAATATTACCTAATTTGCTAATTGTATTTTTCTTAAGCTCATAATTAGCCCGGTAGTGTAGTGGCCAAGCATTTGGGACTCTGAATCCCGAGACCACGGTTCGAATCCGTGCCGGGCTATACTTATCTCTTTTTTTGGTGTAGGTTATATAGTCCTTAAAAAAGGAGGATTATACAAATGGAAGATAAAAAGAGTTTTTTTTTCAGTTCAATTCAAACGGGGTTTTTTTTTCAGTCACGGGGTTTAGCCCAGATTCGAGATCTGGGTCTTAAAACAGGGTTTACTTTTTTTTTAAAAAATAGCCTTGAAACTGAAGTTATCATATCCTCCATTATCTGTATAATCCAATTTACATATAGTAATGATCGCTTTTAAATATCTCTCCTCACAGATATCTCGCATTAATATATATATTCTGATGCGTTCATTGAGTATTTTGTATTTATAGTAAAAAAATGGAATATTCAGAAATAAAATTTTTTTAGCGAATTAATCATTCACATCTTTAGCTTTATCTTTTTCGAAAAACATTTTTCTCCCTGAATGAATCAATTCGAAGTTTTCTTTGTAAGTTGCGACCTCTTCGTGAATTTCTTTTAAATTCTCGTTAGCGAGAATTCTTTTGTAGAAATTTTTAACCGAAAGATAAATACGGGGAATAAAAGTGTTGATAAGGCTCATCTCGAACGCTAGTTGTTTTAAAGAGTCTAAATCGATTAAAAACTCTACCTCTCTTCGTTTCATCCTCTCTAACACTTCTTTCTCGATCTTTTTCCTCGAATAATTGCTCCAGATAAGTTCGTACACGAAATAATTTACGGCTTGCACCGCTTCAGTCAATAACGCGGTACCTGTTGCTATTGCGAGGCTCCCTGTGAAAACGTACGCCGTTAAGGTGCCTAAAACCAGCGTGATAGCTCTATATATAATAGACTTTATTATACTCGTTTTCCACTCTAGGTTCTTGAGGTCAAGTTTTTTCTTTGGCACGATTATCAAAGTAATAATATCGCGTAAGCGTATTTAAGATCGCGGTTATAGACATATTAACTAAAAACAAATCAAAAACTAATGGGCTCCGCGCGGTCTTTCAATCAACTTTAAATACGTGTCGTTGAAATACTTATCCGACATTCCCGCAATGTAATCTCGCACAATTAAACTCAGTTGGTTATCCTCTTTGAGGGGCCAGTAATAAGTAGAATAACTTGGATCGTCGATGTATTCAATGTGATCTTTAAAGATAGGGGTGTCGTACTTTTCGTTTTCGAGATCCTCTAAACATACTTCGAAAATAGCTTCAAATTTCTTTAATAAGATGTCGAAATAATGATCGTTGCTAATTTTATCAACTAACAAATCTCGCTTGTTGTAAATATTAGCGTAGTTAAAAAGCTTTAACTCTTTAAGCGCATCGAATATTGGCTCGCTGTATCCGATCGTATCATTGTCGAGACTATAGGTTAACAGATCCATTATAAGCGAATTAACTATTTTGCGATTCGTGTCTCCTAGCGTGCTTCGGCAATATTGAGGTATGTCAGAACGCTTGATAAACTTTAAGAGTATAGCGTCTTCGATGTCTCTTCCAATGTAGGAGATCGTGTCAGCAAACCTTACAGCAACCGCTTCGTACGACATTGGAATCCGCTTGATCTCATTTACACCAAACGAATCTTCGTATTCGCGTAGATGGTCTTCCCAAGTTTTCCCGTTTATTTTAATAGGTCTTAACTTTTGCTCGTTTACCTCTCCATCGTGGCACAATATTCCATCCAACACTTGTAAAGTTAGATTCAATCCCTTTGCGGGTTGTTTTGGAAATCGCTTTTCTAATTTAGTAAGCCAGCGAATCCCTTGGGCATTGTGTAAGTAACCTCCCAAACCGTATTTTTTGCTTAGGTCGTTTAGAATCTGTTCACCTAAGTGACCCGCCGGAGAATGCCCGATATCGTGTCCTAGACTTACAGCTTCTATTAGATCTGTGTTAAGTTTAAGTATTCTTCCAATTTGCCGACTGATTCTCGATACAAGGATAACATGTAAGCTACGATGGGTAATATTTGCGTTAAATGTATCCATATCGAAAAAGACTTGCGTTTTATCAATATATCTCGCGTAAGCTTTTGAATGCACGATACGATCGACATCTCTAAAAAACGGCGGTCGAATATCTTCATACCCGTTTTCTTCGCGCTCGATGTATTGACGACTTGCGTCAGAATCTAATATACCATGAATCCCTATGTCACTATCCCTTCTTAATCGTAATCTCAGATGCTCAATTTTCTTTAAATCCATGGAATCCTCAATCCTCGTAATTATTATCTTATAGAGGGTTTGTTTTGTTTAGCTCTAAGGATATCAATATGAAATTGGATATATATATTTAATTTTTCGATTAGAGAGAAGTTAGTACCAATTTTGAAAAATGAATGATTAGAAAAAGGTTTTATTAGGTTAAGTCTTCTTTTTTACCCGAAACGGAAGCTTATTGCAATATAAGGACACGCTTCTTTGCACTTCAAGCAGAAGTTGCATTCTCCGTTCCCCGTAAAGTAATCAAACGGCTCGTCTAATATTTTGATTTGTTTAGGACACACTCTTTCGCATATACCACATTCTTGCCTCCCAACGCACCTTACAGGGTTCCTTGAAAGCTTTAAAAAAGCATAATTGCTTACTAGCGAGTGAGCAGCACCCACAGGGCACATATAACGGCAATAAAACCGGGGGTACCATACTGATAGGATTATAACTATAATGTAGAACACAAATATAACGAACACTCCAATATCGGTAAATAAAGGTTCCAAAGTTCCCGCGTCCCACATTTCCTGAATAATGTTAGGGAAAAAGACGAAAATGTATTCCGAAAGTGAGAAATATCCTATTGGTTTCTGAGCGATTAGGCCTAAACTTTCTTTAAATTGAGAGTAGAATGTGAAACTGATTGCCCTGGATAACCCTAAAGGGATAATCATAACGCTTAAGATAACTAAAAACACGTACTTTACTTTCAACAGGAATCTATGAGTGTTTTGTTTAAACGGTTTTCTTTTTACGGGTATAATCTTTAACAAGTCTTGTAAGGCCCCTATTGGACAAATCCAACCGCAAAACGATCGATTTGACAGTAACAAAATTAAAATTAAAATCCCTAACAATAAATAGGGGAAAATTCCCTCAGTAAAAGAAAAATAGATATATTCCAAAAATCCCGCCCCCGTGGAAAGTGGATTTCGAGGTGAATTCAATACAGGCAGAACCTTTACAATCATTTCTAAGCTCGTCAAGTCAATTGAAAATATAAGCTCGAACATGACGTAATTTATTAATAAAAACGATAAAATTTGAACAATTCGTCTTGCAACCGATGTTTTATGCCTACTAATCCAATTTTTTATATTCAAGAAGTACTACCGTTTTGAGATCGTTCGTATAATTAACTTGAAACAACTTGATATTAATTGAAATAAATAATTTCTAAAAAAAGTTATCTAATCCCGGTGACTAAAAAGTTGTGCTTTTAACTTATCAATTTAAAATAGAAATTATTTTAAAATGACAGTTTCTCGGTTTTTCAATGATTTAGTGCTTTTCCTTAGCTTTTTGTGGATCATCGTTGATAAACTAACGCATTTGCTTTCCTCACCGTGATTAGTCAGAACCATCTTCGGTTTGGGGGTAATTCTTCTTAAGAATTGGGAGATCTGGCTTCTAGAAGAATGCCCAGAAAAACCTTCCAGAGTAAACACCTTCAGGTTAATTTTCACTAGTTGTGTGTTTCCTTTTGGGTCTATGTATGTGAACGACTTGAAACCTTTTTGAATGCGACTACCCAAAGTGTTATTAACTTGGTAAGACACAAAAACTAGGGAACAGTTAGGATCATAAGCTAAACCTCTAAGATATTGTACAGAAGGTCCTCCAATTAACATGCCGCTTGTCGCCATTATTATGCAAGGACCCCCCTTAATTATATCGAGGCGTTCTTCTTGAGAGCTAACAGTGGTGAAAAACTCACTTAAAAAGGGGTTTTTACCTTGATGCAATATTTTTTCCCTTAAATCGCTACTCAAAAAGTCTGGGTTTGCCGTGTGAATAGCCGTAGCTTCGGAGATCAATCCGTCCAAGAATACAGGAATGCGATCGATTAACCCTTTTGAGATGAATTCTTCTAAAACGATAATTAATTCTTGCGCTCTACCTACCGCCAATACGGGTATCAACACCTTACCATTGCGACTTATCGTATTCTGTACGATTTGTCGTAATTCTTTTTCCGATTCTTGCCGGCTTGGAATTCTATCTTGCGGACCCCCGTAAGTCGATTCGATTAATAAGCTTTCTACTCTTGGGAATTTTACATTTGCTTTTTCGAGCAATCGAGTTTTCTGGTACTTAAAATCTCCAGTATACACAAAATTATATCCGCCCTTTCCAAAGTGTAAATGCACTAGAGATGATCCTAAGATATGACCGCTGTTGTGTAGAGTAAGCTTTATATCTGGGGCGATGTCCGTCACCTTGCCCCAGGCTAAAGGAATCGTATGTAACACGGTGTTTTTCACATCTCTTCTTGTATATGGGGGTGGAACTCCTTCTTTTTCGCTTATTTGGATGTAATCTAGCTGTAACATCGTCGAAAGATTTCTGGTAGGAAGCGTTGAATACACGGGACCTCTATACCCATATTTGTAAAGGAAAGGAACCATACCACAATGATCTAAATGAGCGTGAGATACGATTACCGAATCCAGATCTCTTAAAGAAAATTCTGGTAAATCGAAAAAGGGAAATCTCTCGTATTGATTTCCGATGTTTAATCCGCAATCAATTAACACGCTACTATCTCTCGTTTGCATAAGTATACAGGATCTGCCCACTTCCCTGAACCCTCCTAGAGCGGTTAGTCTAATGTCTAAATCGTTAAAAAGTGTTGGTCTATGGATGCGTTTTCCTATATGCAATAAGATGTCTTTTTGGGTTTGTCGTTCCTTTTTAAGCATTTGGCGTATTAGCTGAATCGTTTTAGAGGATAGTGGGGGCGTCCTTATGGTTTTGGGTTGCCAAAAGGTATTTGCTCTAATCTCTTTTAAGTTAATTCCTTTCTTTCCAATAACTATACCCGGTTTTCCCGATTCAATGATGACTTCTCCTCGGGTATGGTCGAATTCGATGTTTGATATTTCAGCTTCTTCTCCGACCAAATTTCGAATATATTCTTCGGTTTTTGACGGATCTTGCCTTTTTTCAATGTCCCAACGAAAGACAACTCGTTTTCTCATGTTCTTTGCAATTTCTTTCAAAACATCTGATGAACTTTGCGTTCGTTCGTCCTCAGCAGAAGAATTTCCCGAACTATACACTGCGATTTCTGGTCCTTCGAACTCGATTTTCTCTACATTGATATCGTTGGGGAGGTAACTTAGTATTTCTTCTTTAATTCTTTGTAACTCAATTTCAAAACTCATAAAACTTCATTTATAACTGTCGTTCTAAATATTCGATTCTAATTACGTTTAAATTCCCGCTCTTTAAACTATACAGGATCAAATGTTTTAAACCTAATTATTGAAAATCTAAAATTTATCTATATTGATATGATGCTAATTTTTATAACAAATAGCGAATCTCTATCGAGTAATAGAGACTTAATTAAGGAATTTTGTTTCTTAAATTCCAATTTATATATATTTATTTATAAATAAAAACGTATCGATTATCAATTATGATAAGTAAACACTTCGATTCATATCCAAAATTTAATGAAGTAAATCTATAAATCTCTACTCCCTCCTAATTTTTCTCTAGAGCGTAATTTAATCTTATATTTATGAAGCTATCCGAGCAAATACGTTTATCTTGGCATTCAAAATTATCAATTCTATGCCACGCTTCCAAATACCTATATAATCTTGCAAACTATTATGTACATCAAGAAGTCTTTAATTTAGATTCATGGGTTAGGTATTATGATCTCTGGTTTATGCTTAAACACTCAAAGGCATATCAACAGTTACCCTCTCAAACTGCTCATCAAGTTTTAAAACAAGTAGATAAAGACTAGAAATCATTCTTTCGAGCAATTTCTGAGTGAAAAAACGAACCTAATAAGTTTATTAGTCGACCAAAACCACCTGGGTACAAATCTAAAAATGGTGAGAATGTAATAATTTTTACTAACCAACAACATCGGATTCGAAATGGCTATGTCTACTTTCCCACGCGAACAGGGCTATCACCTGTAAAAACTCGAATAAAAGCGCCTTTTCATCAAATCCGTATCATTCCTAAGGGATTGTATTATGTAATCGAACTAATTTATGAAAAGAAGGAAAAATGTTTAAACTTGGATAAAGAACGAATTATTGGGATTGATTTGGGATTACGCAACATTATAACTATTGTAAATAATGCTGGTCTAACACCCGCTATTGTTAAAGGTGATGTTGTCAAATCGATTAATCAATACTACAACAAAAAAATGGCTCGATATAGGAGTATAAAAACCAAACAGAAAATCTTTTACGAAACCAAAAGACTTAAACATCTTACTCGAAAACGCAATAATATCATCAAAGATATGTTTCATAAGATTTCCAGGATGGTAATTAATTACTGTATTGCCAACAATTTTGGAACAATAATGATTGGGTACAATCCCTTATGGAAGCAAAAAATCAATTTAGTAAAAAAAAATACACAAAACTTTTCTCAAATACCTTTCTTGTCTTTAATCCGAAAGATCTCCTATAAAGCACAATTGGTGGGAATTGCGATATTTATCGCTGAAGAATCATATACATCAAAATGCAGTTTTTTAGATTGTGAACCAATTAAGATGCATGAACATTACTCTGGAAAACGAATTACTAGAGGATTGTTCAGTTGTTAAAATAGTAGGATTCTCAATGCTGATGTAAACGCTGGGTATAATATCATACGAAAAGCAATCCCAAACACGCATTGGGCTGATGGGATAGAGGGTGTAGGGTCTCACCCATATTCTCTCGCATTTATCTGAGTAAGTGGGCGAGTCGAATAAAATTTAAACTCTACAAAGAGAGTTTATAAACAACCTTAAGCTTCTTCACATATATTAGATTTGTATTTTCTCATTACATTATTAAAAAACAACAAGATATGGTTATTATCCAATGGAAAAATTGAAAATTGGAGTAATCGCAAGTGGATCGGGTTCGAATTTCGAAGCTCTAGCAGAAGCTTGTCGAAGTGGCATCTTAAAGGAAAAAGCCGAAATTAGAGTCCTTATTTGCAATAAACCTGGTGCGTTTTGCATGGAACGCGCAAAAAAGTTTGGTATACCCTCTTATTTAATTGAATCAGATAAATACAAACATCTCCCACGGGAAGATTTCGACGATGAGATGATAAAAATCTTAAAGGAATACCAATGTGAGCTGATTACTTTAGCAGGATACATGAGGTTTGTAAGCCCGAAGTTTATTAAGACTTTTGATAAAAAAATTATGAACATTCATCCGGCATTACTGCCTGCTTTTAAAGGGATGCACGCTCATAGAGATGTCTTAAATTACGGTGTAAAAGTTTCAGGGTGTACAGTACATTTTATCGACGAGCAAGAAGATCACGGTCCAATTATAATCCAAAAATGCGTTCCTGTAGATGATGACGACACGGAAGAAACGCTGGGAGCGCGCGTATTAGAATGGGAGCATAAGATATTCCCAAAAGCCATAGAACTTTTTTGCGACAATAAACTGAAGATTGCGGGAAGGATTGTACGCGTTTTGAAAGATTAATAAAGCAAGAATTAATTAGTAATATTTGGAAATGACCACGGTGAAAACTCTGACCCAACTGAGATTAGTGAGATTTTACTAATGAATGAAGAAGATCTTGAGTTTTGAGAGGTCATTTCCTCATTATTTTAGGAAAGAAAGAGACATTTCGTTCGAAACTCCTTTAATAAGAAATTATTAATCTTGACCTTAATTACTCTTATTAGTTACATGTATCATTTCGGTGTCTGTTATGCCAAGACGAAAGCAAATATCAGAAATTCTCGAGTTAATGAAAAATACTCACTCAATACGCAATATTGGATTAGTCGGCCATATAGATCACGGTAAAACGACGCTTTCGGATTCCCTATTAAGTGAAGCGGGGCTACTTTCTCCAGACTTAGCGGGAGAGGCTCGAGTGTTAGATTATCTTGAGGAGGAACAAAGACGCGGAATAACGATGAAATCTACAAATATATCCTTGTATTACGAGAAACCCACCGAGGAAAATAAGCCATATTTGATTAATTTAGTCGACACACCAGGTCATTTGGATTTTAGTGGAAAAGTAACTCGTGCCCTAAGATTGATAGATGGAGTGGTAGTTGTTGTAGATGCCGTTGAAGAAATAATCACTCAATCAGAAACAGTAATTAAGCAAGCGCTTCAAGAAGGAGTCAAGCCAGTACTATATATTAACAAAGTCGATCGATTGATAAGGGAATTGAAACTTACGGATGATGAAATAAAAAAAAAGTACATTAGAATAATCAACGACTTTAATTCGTTAATAAGAAGGCACGCAGACTGGCAATTCAAAAAAGGATGGCAAGTCTCTCCAGCTGCAGGAACGGTAGCGTTTGGTTCAGCCTTACATAAATGGGGATTTACCTCTAATATTTTAGAGCACAGTACTCTAAAATTTAAAGATGTTAGAGAACGGTATCAAAAAGAGTTGTACCAGAATAAGTTATATGAAGATTTACCCGTTTACCTTCCAATTCACAAAGCCATTTTAGAAATGGTCGTTAACCACTTACCAAATCCTGAAATCGCCCAGAAGTATCGGATTAATAAAATATGGGGGGGTGATGCAGACTCTGAAGTTGGAAAAGCGATGACTGCGACAGATCCAGAAGGACCGCTTGTTGTATGTTTAAGTAAAGTTCAGGCAGATAAACACGGACTTGTTGCAACTGGTAGAGTTTTTTCGGGAAGTTGTTCTAAAAGGAAAAAAGTCTTGCTTTTGAGGGAAAATCGAGAAGAAACAATTCAAAGAGTCGCGCTGTTCATGGGTCAAAGAAGAGAACAAGTGGAAGAAATTCCAGTGGGAAATATAGTTGCAATTGAAGGTTTAAAGACCATAAGAAGCGGTGAGACCTTAGTTTTGTCCGATAGTTTGAGCCAGATGGTACCTTTTGAGAATGTTAAGTACATATCTACTCCAGTTATTACGGTATCTGTCGAACCTGAGTACCTGCGCGACTTGGACGAGTTAAAAGGTTTAATTGAAAACCTTTTAATCGAAGATCCAAATCTACATTTCGAAATCAACGCGGAAAACGGAGAATTTCTACTGAGTGGTATGGGTCCGCTGCACCTAGAAGTAGCCGCTGACGATTTAGAAAAGCGAGGAATAAAAGTTAATCTATCAAACCCAAGGGCAGTCTTTAAAGAATCTTGTCGGCATTCTTCTAATTACTTTCAAATAAATTCTTCGAACGGTGTAAACTCAATCGAGATAAATATTTCAAGATTAGACGAGAAAACCACAAGTCTAATCCACGCAACTGATGTTAGAGTTTTAGATTCAATTGAAAAACCGAAGACTCTTTTTCAACAAAAATCAGGTTTAACTGAAAATGAAGTAAGACACTTAATTTTCCTCAATGAAGAGGCTATTTTAGTAATGTATTACGGAGATAAAGAATTGGATGATAATCTTAAATCCGCTATATTCGAAACAATCGAGAAAGTGCGATTTAATGGATTTGTTGCTGGAGAAAAGCTAACCGAATTAAAAATCGAGATTAAGAGCGTTATCTTAAAGGACGATCAAGAAGAAGTTATCTACAACGAAGTTTCTTCAATGATATACAACGCTATTAAATTCGGATTAGAAAGAGCCGAGGCAATACTTCTAGAACCAATTTATCACACGGTAATAACTCTTCCTCCTGAACAAATAAAGAACGCAACTACAATCCTATCAAAGTATTCCGCAAAGGTAAAAAATATCAACCAAGACAAAGATTACCAAGCAACTATAGATATACTCTTACCTGTGCGATATTCAATGGCATTTGCTGAGGAGATAAGATCGATCACATCAGGAAGAGCATTCTGGCAGAACGAGTTTTATGCGTTTAAGGAAATACCCATAACAGAAGCGAAAAGATTAATTGAAGACCTTAGGTTCTCTAAAGGTTTAATTTGGTAGATACGAAATGAAAAAAAAAAAAACAAGGTTAGACTAGCATTATTAACTAATATCAACCTACTTAATTTAATTCTCTTAAATTTTAGGAGTTATAACAAAAAGGCGCTTGTAGTATAGAGGTAGAATAGAGGATTCCCATTCCTCTGACCCGGGTTCGAATCCCGGCAAGCGCATTAATATTATTTTACTCAAGTAGAATAATTCGACATGGTTAGATATAATTAAGAGTCAAGATATAGAATTTTCCTCGCTTTGTTAGGATCTCTCATCTTAAGTAGCGATACTACCACACCATAAGTAGTGACCTTATCGGGCACTTTAATTTTTATCCAAATACTCTCTTGCGGTAGCTCTTCCCTCTCAGTTGACTTTATGAACTTTTTGAAAATTTTACGCGCATCATCGTCCTCTTTAGGCGCGATTTCTGCTTCTGTGGTGAAATGAATTTCTGCAGGTGGAGCGGGAATGAGTTTATGCAAGAAATTTTTTCTTATCGGAATCGTCACAGCCACAAGCTTATTCTTTCGTATGTTGTTAGCTTTCAGGGTATTTTCCCCTGTTTGGCACACAATTGTATTACCGTCGCTCTGATACACCAATACAGCGCTATATGGGATATTATTGTCGTCCACGGTTGCCAATACCAGCCACATTTTATTTTTAATTAACTCCCTAACTTTTTTCTTTAAATCTTTCATCTCTTAGTTCAAGTTTTATATAATTAATATAGTAGGTGGTTATATAAGTCAAATGATAGTAATCATTCTTTTTAACCTTTTAGTGATATATTTTCTCCAACAAGAGTTTAATCTCAGATTAACATTATCAGAGTTAGGTTTAAATACCCATGTTTTTATATTAGGAATTACTGGATATGTAATAAATAATATATGTCTATAGAAAAAATTAATTATAATTTAGCAATAGCAAAAAGACGATTAAAAGAAGGAGAACTAGAAGAAGCAAAGATTTTAACCAAGGAAGCAATAGAAATATGTGAAAAATTACTAGACGGGAATAGACAAATTAAGGCAGAAAATCTTCTAAAAGAAATAATATTAGAAGAGAAAAAACAAGTGGATATGAATGCACCACAAAGACGGGCTACTTATACTAAACAATTTACTCCTGATACTCCTCCAGCGTTTTGTCCTAACTGCGGACAACGCGTGCGGCTTCACGATGTAAAATGTAGATACTGTGGGATTAAATTGGATATGTTCCTTTAAAGTTTGCCATAAAATTTTACTTAGTACTCCTTATTTCAAGAAATACAAAACACTCCAATTTGTGTTTGAAACTCCTTCTTAAGTCCTCGAGATGTTCTTTGATTATTTTATTGGTAAAAATTAACATTACAAAGGAGTTAAAGCTGTACTGCCTTGTTTCTGAGCTTCTTCAATAAGTATCATAAGCTTGTCGGTTGAAATTGGAACCAAATCGAACACGGTCATTTTTGAGAGTTTTAAAACTGCTTTCACGGTTTCCGCAAGATTGTTGCAATCCCCGCTAAAAAATACTTTCCTCTTACCAAACTCGCTCCTGAGTTGTGCCCCCACCTCGTCAATTGCGCAATATCCTGCTACTAGACCTCTAGTGTATCCATCGTTTTTCAATTGCTCTACTAGGTTATCGTCGTGTCCCTTACCCATAATAAAAAACCACCCACCTTTGAATTTCTCGGGGTAATCGTAAGCAAAAGATTGTATCGTTGCCAACGGATTGTTTTGACACCCTTCGATGCATAATAGCTCTTTGCCCTTAATTATTTTAACATCCTCGGGAAATTTCTGGACCAGGTTCCACTCGTATTTCTCTTTATATTCACTCAAATCTTTTCCGATAATGTTAATTTTGCTTAAGTCTCCTTCGCCTAACCCTCGTTCGTACGCAATTTTTAAGTGCGGTACTTCTTGTGTGCTTAACCCAAATATTCTCGCCCCTACAACATCCACTGCTACAGTATCTCTCCCTCCTATTAAAGTATTAAATGGTACGACTAACTCGTCTTCCCAAGCCGTTGGAGGGTAATGACCGTGGATGGTTCCTTCAGTTCCGTCGATAATTGTTATATCTGGTTTTATATATTCGTATAAATCCACAAATTTTGAATGTAAGTTGTAATTGTGGTCTTTTCCTCGATCCTCGTGTTGAGGAAAGCCCCATTGATTCTTCATTCCTAGCGTCACCCTTGCCATTGAGTGGGTTTTAAGCTTCGGTAGATTTATATAGGTAATGATGTCTCTACTTTCCATAATCTTGACGATCGTACTGGGTAATCTGAATGTTTTTAGGTTGTAACCTCTTGGATTGTCGATTATGGAAGGTTTCCCTTTAAATTCAAAGGTTTTGTGTTCTTCTTCGTCTAAATAGATTATTTCAACGCCGGTATTTTCGCACACTTTTTTGAATCCATTAATTGCGAACACGATTCTCGTCATATTCGCTTGCGTAGAATTCTCCATTACATATACTTTTGCTCCGATTTCCTTGCAATAATTAATTACCGCTTCTAAAACGCTTGGGGATGTAAAGCAATGTGGTTTAAAATCTATCCCGTTTGGTTTAATATAAACTTCCTTAGATGTTTTTAAGATTGATCCTGACCTTTCAATTTGTGATAACATTTCGTGAACCGCAGAATTTACTCCTTGTTTGGTTTCAACAATATAAACATCTGTCATTTTATTGAATCGTATTTTTATATCGCTATATGAGAATTATTACGCTCGACTTATTTAATAGTTCTTCAAAGTATATTATCGATAATCAATACTCTTTCAAAGCATCTATACAAATAATTTAAATTTACATTAGAGTATTAATTAGTGTTGTACTACTATGACGGGGTTTGTGAAAGGTTCCCTTTCAAGATTTAAGCTTACTAATCTGATATTTAATAAACAATGTTAAGAAATCATGTTAACGCTTTAAAACTTCTTCTAATATCTAAGAAAACACAGCAAAAACGAGAAAATATTTAAAAAGGATCACTACTTAAAATGCTCCCTTCAGAAGGGATATTTCTCAATTAGTTTTTTAGTTTCTTTCGATTTAATTACTATTATAACTTCTATAGATAAATTGTGGCATGTGTTTCCATTTATTGACCTCTCTTGAGAGTAATGGGTTCCCTGTGAGGTAAACCGTTTTTATATGTTTTAATTACTCAAAATTCTTTATTTCTGAAATATGATTGTCGTGTAAATATATCTTTGAAATTTGAGAAACACTGCATGTTTCAAAAATCAACCAGTCCTCATCTAAAAAGACATTCTTGCCATTGTAAACAACATAATCATTTCGATTCTCGTCTGTTACCATTATTATATAATTACTAATATTGATTTTTATACTTTATGGTGCGTAGATTCTGTCATTTATCAAACGAGTGTCCAAAAAAGATGATAAATATAAAAAATCGTTTAATATTATATAAAACAGCAATGTAAAAACGATAGATCTTGATTATAAAGTATTGAAAATGCTTTATCTAAAGAGAAAATCGATGAAGAACCTCGTTATTAAAGAAAATAAAGAAAGGGAAAGTCACTTAGAGTTTTAGGGAATTTCAATAACCTTTCAATAGAGTGCTTTTTAGAACCATGTTCCTATAAGGGAACCTTATAAAAGTGTCTTTCTTAAGATTTTAGCGTATTAATTGGATATTCAATCTATACTATTTAAAAATCTTGGCAAAGGGCTTAAAATTTCTCTAAGAACCTAAAAAGAAAAAATAAATATGAAGAAAATATTTAAAAATAAGGTTTGCTTAAAATTACGAAAGATCGCAATATCTTACGACATATCGCAAAGCCATTTAACATCATGAAGAATACTCAAACAATTGTATTTCTTGCTTTTTTCACCACATTTGCTATGCTCTCTAGTCCAATTTTATTTAATGGAAACGAAAAAGTATTAGTACAACAGGATAAACCCAAGATTGTATGTTATTTTTCAATAACAGAGGATTGGACTAAGAATATAGTCGGAGATTTATGTGATGTAGAAACATTAGTGAGTGGTCCTCAAGATATTCATTCCTACGATCCTTCAGCAGAAGCTGTTTTGAAAATGGACGGAGCAGATCTCTACGTTATGTTGGGAATTCCTATCGAAGCATACGCTCAACAAATAGCTAATGCCTTTCCAAATGTCCCTACATTGACTTTACGAGTTCCAACATTAGAGGATCCCGAAAATGGAGCGGATCCTATCGAAGATCCTGTGTGGATTTTACCTGATGGTTCTCACCCTAAAAACGGGCATTTCTGGACAAGCCCCCATTATGCTATTAAATTTGTAAATCGTTTGAGAGATGGAATTAAAGAAGAAATAGGCGTGTTTCAGCCTTCCAGCTTTAATCAAGAAATAGATCAGAATTACAACTCCTACAAATCTCAACTTGAAACGTCTTTAGAAAATTTAAATTTAATAGCGTCTCAAAAACCATTTTTGAATATGAAAGTATGTCCTTTTCATCCAGCATTTATTTATTTCTTTGAAGATTTAGGAATCGAGAGAGTTGCTGTGATCGAACAGCAACCAGGTGGTACCATTTCTCCAGAGCATTTAGATGAGGTTTACAAATTAATTAATTCCAGTGTCATCGTACTATATCATCCTCAAGAAGCAGAAGGTAAAGCAAATGCAGAAACAGTAGCAATTGATAATGGAGCAATGCTTACTTGGCTTACTCCACTCCTTCCCGTCAACACCCCTGAGAATCTAAAATCTCAGTTTGGAGAACAAATCGATACTTATTTAGAAATGATTGAATTTAATGTATATCAATTAGAAAATCCAACATTTCCACAAAGAGAAGCAATATCTGGTTATCACTTTTTCTTACTAATAATTTCATTTCTTGGAATATCCCTGATTATAGGAAGAGATGTAAGGAAAAGAATAAAATAAAATTTTTTTAAAATTTAATCTCGGGGGCAATCTCTATGAAAAAAATGTTTTATCAATGACTTCATCCACTATTGGAGAATCAGGAGGACCTTCGTAGACGATTGCTTTATTTAAAATTACAAATCTTTCGACTTCTTGCCTTAAGAGTTTAAGATTATGGTTAATTGTTATCACGGTTAAATTCCTTTCTTTATGCAAGTTTGTAATCAATTCTGATATTTCACGAGTAATTTTAAAATCTAAATTGCTTGTAGGTTCGTCTAATAATAAAATCTCTGGTTCTTTTGCTAAGGCTCTAGCAATCAAGACCTTTTGTTGCTGGCCCCCACTAAGATGACCAATTGGTCTCTCTCTTTGGTTCCACATACCAATTTTTCTTATTTCTTCTTCGGTAATTTTGTAATCTATTTCTTTTAATCGACTACCAAGTCCATTCATGCTGTATCTACCCATTAAAACAACATCTAAAACACTTGCTGGAAAAAAGTTATCGATTTTATGTACTTGAGGGACATATGCGACTTTTTTTAAGATTTCCTTGGATTTCGCTTTTCCATTGTGAATATTGGTACCAAGTATTGAAATCTGCCCCTCAAGTGGTTCAATTAAACCTAATATTGCTTTTAGAAGAGTAGTCTTACCGGCAGCATTAGGTCCAGCTATACCAACATAATCACCTTTACTTACATCTAAATTTATTTGCCATAGTGCCACTACATCTCCGTATAGTACTGTTAACCCATTTATACAGATTGCATCTCCCTCTAAACACGCGTTCATCGATAGTTTACTCCTCCTTCGCTTCTTCTTCTGAGAGTGCTAGAGTTTTATGGCCTTTCCATGAGTGTTCGATCGGCATTTTTTTAGGATTTACTCTTAACATTATTTTTCTACTTTCTTCGTCGTGAATATGAGGAACATCAATATCAATGGTATGTTCAACTGGAGTTTCTTCCATACCACAAAATTTACATTCAGACGGTGTTTTAGCTAACGATTTTCTCTTAGGCGATAAGATATACGATATAATAAAGATACTAGCTGCTACGATGATAATTGAAGGTCCTCCAGGCATGAGAAATAAAAATGAAATCATGATTCCAAAAAATCCAGAAATCACTCCAAATATCGATGATATCACTAACAACTTTTTAAAATTATAAGTCAACATATAAGCAGCAGCGCTAGGCATAATAAATAACCCAAAAACAAGAATCGCACCTATTGAGTTGAGATAAAATGTAATCAACAACGCAAGCATCGCTAAAAATAAGTAATCCAACTTTTTAATGGGTAATCCCGAAATTTGAGCTAATTCTTTATCAAAAGCCATTAATTTGTATTCTTTCCTGAAAATTAACACGATAATCAACACGACTAAACTAGAACTTATAACGAGTAAAAGCTGTAAATCACTAATAAGTAATATTGCGCCAAATAGAATAGATGATGCACCAGAAGAAAATTCATCTAAAAAACTCAGAAAAATAATTCCTAATCCTAAAGTGGCAGAAAATATAATTCCAATTACTATGTCTTCGTTCAAAATTTTTTTCTGATTGACATATCCTACGGAAAAAGCACTTAATTCAGAAAAGATGAAAATGGTAAATATTGGATTAATTCCGAAGATCATGCCTAAACTTGCTCCCGCAAATGCAGAATGAGCAACCGCTTCTCCTAAAAATATTACTTTCCTTAATATGATGAATGTGCCAATAATTCCACCTACAATTCCTATAATTATGGCTGCAATAAGAGAACGGATCATCCATGGTCTATTAAATAGTAAAAAAAAATCAATAATGCTTACATAAATCATTTTAATTAGCCCTATTAATTTTACGATATATCGTATTTGTTCTTAAATTGTAAAAAGGGTATACTGGATTAAAAATATTTCTTTGATAATGCTTAAGACCTTATTATTCATTTTCCAAACTAAAAAAACTTAAGAAATGCTAATCGTTAATTCTCTTAAACAGTATTTTACTTCAATAATTAACCCTTTGAGGGGCAAGCGTTCAAAAAACTAAGCAATAGTTAAAATGCAGGATTTAGATTCCAAGGTATTAAAGTTAATTTATCAGGAAAATAGACCTCTTAAAATAGGTGAGCTCAAGGAATTATTACAACTTCCACATTCTACAATAGGAAGTTGCGTAAAGCGATTGAAAAAAAGCCATTTTGTTGAATATAGAGCTTATCACACTGTTTCTCTTACTGATAAGGGGTTAGATCTCGCAAGGGAACTTATACGTCATATGCAATTATTAGAAGTAATGCTATATAACGAGCTAGGATTATCTGTTGATCAAGCTCATGCTGAAAGTGAGAAATTTAATTTATTATTCTCTTGTGATATCATTAATAAAATATGTGAAAAGTATAACCATCCCAATAAATGTCCTTGCGGACATGATATTATCCCATCGCAATATTGTTATTGTGACAAAGATTTTGAAAAGGTTAAAAAAAAATAAAATTTAAGATTTAACCGTTTATCACCTTTAAGCTATAAATTACCAAAACCGCATTGATTTCAATTATATAAGTATATTAGTGGCTCTGGAATACATAGTTACTTTAAATTAAGAAAATTTTGTAATATTTTAATCAATAATTTTTTTAATTTTTTATTAGTTTTCGCGTAAAGACCAAATTAAGAATCTTAGTGATATTATCATTTCAAAAAGGTTTGAAACTAATGGAATAATATACACTCCTATTAAACCCAAAAAAGTTTAACATTCTTGCTATCAAGATTGTTCCTATAGCATTTTTCTCGATTCTCGATTAATAGAAAACATTCATTAATATGAGTTTCTTATTTTGAAATAGGATGAAATTGTCTGGAATCCATTTTTTATTGACTTATAAATGCATCTTTGAGTGCGACCATTGTTTTTTGTATTCAAGTCCAGGCTCTAAAGGGACTTTTACAGTTCAACAGTTAAAAGATGTTTTAGACGAAGCGAAGAAAATCGATACGGTGAGGTGGGTGTACTTTGAAGGTGGTGAACCCTTTCTGTATTATCCGATTATGCTAGAAGGTGTTAAACTCGCACGAGATAGAGGATTTTCCGTAGGGATTGTGACAAATTCCTATTGGGCTACTTCGATTAAAGATGCGATGGTTTGGCTTAAACCACTAGCTGATATGGAAATCTCGGATTTTAGCGTAAGCGATGATAGTTACCATTTCGAAGATGATAAAGACAATCCTTCGAGAGTCGCAAGATTAGCTGCAAAAAATTTAGAAATACCTATTACAACTTTGACTTGCGCGGACGATTTCGGTGAAGAGCTTTATTGTCGCGGACGCGCTGCAGAAAAACTAATTGCGGGTAGAGAAATGATGCATTGGGAGCAATTTGATAAATGTCCTGCCGAGGACTTTGTAAACATTGGAAGAATTCACTTGGATCCCTTTGGAAATATGTTTATTTGTCAAGGTATAAGCATAGGTAACTTTATCGAGACCCCCTTCTCGAAACTAGTACAAAATTATGATCCCACCTCTCATCCAATAGGTAAAATCCTGCTTGATCAAGGTCCCGCAGGATTAGTTAGAGCATATTCCCTAGCTGTTGGAGAGTATTTCGTTGACGCTTGTCATCTTTGCTACAAAGCGCGAATAGAACTATTAGAAAAGTATCCGCAATATCTTTGCCCTAAACAAGTGTACGGTATACAAGAGTGATTAATAAGTTTATAATTAGGATACAGTTAGCGTAAAGATTAAATTTCCCTAATCTGAACAGCTAGAGTCGGTATCTGTTTTGTGAAAAACGATTTCTTTCAATCCTATCCATTCTTTTGCTCCGTCTATGGTTGAAACGATTTTTCTCTTACCAGACTCCACTTTTTCTAAAAGAATTCTCGCTTCCTCTTTCAATAATTGATTTTCAGAAATTACGAAGGCAGATTTATCGAGTTTATCGTTATCTTTTACCAATAAGTCAAGAATTATTTGAAACGACTCAAGTTTGAGGAAGATTAAATCGGAGCAATCAACGATCACAGAAAATTGCTCTAGTTCGGAAGTTTTTCGTTCAAATTCCTCGATAAACGATCCCGCTACAGACTTAGGAAACTTTCCTAATACCTTAATGTAGAGATTGTTATCAGATAAACACTCGATTTTATACATTAATAATTCATAACGCAAGTATCTTATTTAAAAATTTTCAGAAAACAAAACCATCATTACCTTCTAAAAATAGCGATATGTTCAGATTTTTTTTAGAGAAGAGCTTTTAGAGTAGTCTTAATTTCTTATTTCCCGAGAAAATCTAGTAATATAGGATGGGATATCGTAATAAGGTAAGACATAGTCTACAAAACCCTTCTCTATGGCGTTTTTAGGCATTCCGTACAATATGGCTGTTTCCTCTGACTCGGCGATGGTTACGCCTCCAGCACATTTGATGTGTTCTAGACCTTGAACTCCGTCTTCCCCCATTCCAGTCAACAAAATACCCATAATGTGGTGTTTAAACAAACTAGCTGCTGATTTAAATAACACATCGATAGACGGCATGAAGAAATTTATTGGGGTTCCAACAAAAGTTCTTAGGTAAGGTCGCTTGCTAACAATTGTTAATTCGGTGTGTTTATTACCCGGAGCAATATATATTACTCCTTTCTCAAGAAATTCTCCGTTTTCAGTACTTTTAATAGGCAATCGACTGAAATTATTTAAAGTTTTAACGAAAATATTAATGAAGTCTGCGTTTAAATGCTGTACGATAACAATCGGTGAATCTACATCCTCAGTAAGAGATTTACAGATGTTAGTAATGGTTTTAGGTCCCCCCACACTTGCACCAATAACTATAATATTGTAATCTATTAATAATGAGTAGTCTTGTGATTTTAATGTGGCTTTCGGAAGGGGAATTGGGCTTAAATTCTTTGGTTTTAATGTTATACTCGATAATGCCGGTATGTTTTCAAGGCTAATTTTCTTTGGAACTGACTTTTTATCAGTAATTAATTCTGGTTTGACGAATGTTGAGTCTTCAATGGTTCTTCTTTTAATTTTAGGGGTAGCTTTCTGATAACTCTTTTCTTTGCGTTGAGGTGTAATAGGCTTTATGGTAATTTCTTTATCTAGCAGCGTTTTTTCTGTGATTTTTTTAATTACATCGTTGATACCATAATGAACGCTTGGAGCAGATTGACTTTCTGATTCTTCAACGAGTTTACTTTCTTTTGAATATTGCAAACCTTTCTGAAATATTTTCGAGACAAGATCTTGTCTTAACGAAGGATTAACGGGAAATTCGTCCTTTTTAAGCAATTCTAGGATTTTTTCTTCGGATCTTTGTTTAGTAACCTTATCTTCCCATTCTTCCAGGATGTCATCGTCAGTGGAAGCTGGAATAACTCGATTTAAGTATTGTCCAAATTTAAAAGCTTCTGATACATGTTCTTGCCTTAAATACGATCTTTCTTGAAATTCTTTATTTTTTTTTAGAATTTGTTTTTGAATTTTTGAATGAGACGCTAATAGTACCTTAAATAGGACTTCTTGTTTAAATTTATGAAGGTCTCCCGATTCTATACCTCCTGGTTTTATAATATAATCAAACGCCCCTATTAACAGAGCTTGCATGCTCGCATCCATCATTTGAGGATTAATTGCGGATAAAATAATTACTGGTAATGCAAATTCCGAGATGATTATTTTCAGTGCTTCAATTCCGCTCATTTCTGGCATAACAAGATCTAAAATCAAAACATCAGGTTTTAGCTTCCTAACAACTTCTATTGCTTCTTTACCATTTTGAGCAGTACTTACAATGGATATATCCTCGTGATTTGAAAGAATCTCCGTAATAACTTTTCTCATAAAGTTCGAGTCGTCTGCTATTACTACATTAATCGACAAGGTACAACATCACCGCAACTGGTTAGAACATTAACTTATAGTTAAAAAATCCATTGAGTGATTAAAAGCCCCCATTTTTGAACTGAATGAATTGACTTGATTAGATGTAATTAGACGCTAAATGAGTGAAAAACTCGTCTAAACCTTCTCCAGTGTAAGCCGAGGTTTCAAAGAAGGTACAATTGTATTTTTTTGCGATTTCCATTGCTTTATTTCTTATCGTCTCTCTATCTTCAATTAAATCGATTTTGTTTCCTACTATTATGTAGGAAACATCCTGGTTTTTCAAGAAATAATGGGCTTCTTCGATAAATTCGTTTATCTGCTCTAGAGTTTCTTCTCGAGAATAATCAAACAAAATTATAACCGCTCTTGAATTTTTATAAAAGAACCGACGAATTTTCATGAAACTCCTTAAACCCCCCATCTCAAACACAAATAGACACACATTTATTCGATTTGTTATTTGCAACTGCTTTTCTACGTACGAAACACCGATGGTGGGTTTATATTTTTCTATGAAATCTCCTTTTGTATACATATTTAAGAGGCTGCTCTTCCCTACTCGCTCTGGGCCTATTAATAGGTATTTATTTAACACAACCTTACCATTCGACGGATCTTTAATATGGTTTGGAATCAAAATTTCTCCAGATTTAAATGTGGGTAAATTTGTCGATGTTTCTTGGTTATTTAGGATTAAAGAGACTTTTTCGGCTACAATGTAAGAATACGACACAAATTCCTCTATATTAGCGTAAGGATCAGCAACTAATACAAACAATCCAGGAGTAATGCTTCCTAATTCTAAGTAAAACAATCGAAATTCGTTAGTGTCAAATGTACCACTACCAAAGGAGGTCTCGGTGTACCTTTTAATTTTACTTAGCGTTTGCTCTAATATTGTCATTATTGCACCGATAATCTCTTCGTTAAACCCTGGTACCGATTGTTGCGCAATTATTAATCCCTCTAAATCTACAACTAACGCTGCTACAAGATCCTGTACTTCGTTAAGCAAATTTGATAACAGATCGTTTAGTACGGTTGCTTTCTGCATATTTAATATATTCCTAAAATTAAATGCAAATACATAATAAATTAATTGTTTTTAAAACTCTCGAAAACGATAAAGTTTAAAAATAAAAAATAAAAAAGAATGTTTATTAATTTGAAGGATATTCTAAATCTTTCAAAAGAAATAGATCCTCATTTCCAAGATTTATTGTAATACCACCAAGATACGCAATACTTCCTTTGAAATGATATCTTTCCCTTATTTGGAACTCCTTGATCATTTCTTTTGCTTTATTAGCTACTAATGCGTAGTTAAGCTTAAAAAGTTCGACGACTTGCTGGTTCTCATCTTGTATTGCTAGCATTTCCTTTAACTCGTTCGAATAATTGTTAATTAAATCGTTGTGTAGAACTATTCTTGTGGGGTCAATTGAACCTGTGTCGGGGGTAATTGAAAAATTATCTGGACTTTCCGCTAGCTTAAGTGCCGCTAAGAACCCCATCATTGCTCCACAAGAAGAGGTGATTTTTTCTTGTCCTGGTCTTATAAGTTTTCCAAACATGAAATCTCCATGCCCGTTTTTTATTAAACCCATATGAGGACTTACGAAAAATATCATATTTCCATCTTTCCTTGAACCATTTTCTACTTTATCAGGGGGATGATGACTTGCTGCTGTAATTCCGGATACTCCTCCCATAGGATATGCGCCTAATCCTCCGAGGTGAAATTCACCATTGTAATTTTTAGTTAAAGCGCCTTCTACAGATTCTACTTCGTCTATTCTGTTTATATCGTCGGGACACACGCAAAAAACTAATCTTGAATTAGATTTTAAAAAATCATGTTCGAATAGATCAGGTCGCACCTTAAGCAATAACTCATTAATTGTTAATATCTTGCCCCAATCCTTAAATGAGTCATTTAATTTCTCTTTAAATTCTATTGACATTCTTATACCCATATTTTTTTTAATTTGGTTAGCCTTTGATCGAAAATAAAAGAACTTTAATTTAAATTTATCCTTTTCGTAAACTTGGAAGAAATTTTTACCCCAATTTGATCGTTTGCTTAATTATATGAATATTTACTCAAATGAAAAGTCTCTACTTACTAGTGTTCTTAATCATATTACTTAGAAGAGGAATGTAAAAGTTAAATCCTAGAGCTGTAAAGGAGTGAATTTAGCTAATAATTGGTTCGCCACATGCAGGGCACTTTTTTAAAGATTTTATATTGGGAATGATCATTCCACATTTATAACATTTTAAAACGAGTGATCTCTGATATTTAAAACTCAGATCTACTTTCTTTGGTTCTTCAGGAAGAGGAGATTTCTTTTCAGACATATATAACCTTTTTTGCTGCCTTACTTTTTTTTTGTCGGGAAACATTTTAGCGTAAAGAGATTTTCTTCTGGTGAATTTAAAAATCGGACCGATAAAAATAAAAAAAACAAATACGACTATCACTAATGCTAATAACGGATTAGCGTCAAATTGTACAAAAAGATAATATAAAAATAATAAACCAGCTACATAAATTACGAGAATAATAAAGTTTCTCGAAGCTTTTTTCTTGTTAATGTCCGGATTTTCTTTTTCAATTTCCATTTAAATTATTTATCCCTATTTTTGATTAGAACTCACAAATACTTGGTTGAAATGTAGTTAATCGCTCTATTTAGGCTTTCTTTAGATTTTTTAACTGTGATTTCTTTTTCTATTTCTTCAGAGATCAGATCCTTCTCGGTTTCCACTTTGAAGATCATAATCGAGAACTTATTACCTAAGTAAAAAGGAAAGAATTCTGTGCCACTACCTTGATAAAATTTGAAAAAAAACTCGTAAAAATGTAATCTTATATTATTGATGAATACTAGCACTCCCTCCAAAACAATCACAATTAAATTTCCGAAGATTAACCCTATAACGATTAAAGTTTGGCTAAGAATCCCCTCTCCTGGTATTAACTCAATCATTGCCTTAATGGCAATCATTAACGCAATATGAGCTAAAGATAACGCTAATAATCGCAAATACGAAGATACATTACTCAATACGGAAAGAAATGTATCGAATGTCTCCATTGAACCCTCTCCTAATAAAGTTCCAACACTTTCCTCTTGAAGGTAAGAAACTCCTAAGATTTTGCCAAAAGGTTTTAAAAGTATCAAAAGGATGCCTGGAATAACTGTTAATAAAATCGGGTAAGGTTCTGTAATCCATGAGGCAATATCTAAGCCCCAAACAAATAATAAAATGGTGCCTCCAGTTAAAAAACAGATTTTCATAAGCGAATCTGTAATTGCTAGGTATCTCTTCTTATGTTTCCAGTAATTTAAGAATTGAATAATCCAACCTAAGTTGATGTGAATTACACCAATTATCAATACGAACCTAAATATAGTATCGACGTTACCAATGGGGTCGTGCAGTGTAAATTCTCCAATTTTTATTGGTTCTAACGCATATCCAAATATATTGTGTTCGCCAAAGAAATCTCCGTATAGAAAACCCCCTAGAATAGCACCCCATCCGCAATAAAATATGATCCAACTTATATTCTTAAAAGCTTCGCTTTTGTTCCTTAAAACAACGGCTCCTATAAACCCTGCAATTACTAAACAAAACCCATGACCAATATCACCGAACATTAATCCAAAAAGGAGTGGGAAAGTTATTGCCACAAAGGGAGTAGGATCGATTTCAGAATAGGATGGCGTTCCATACATTTTAACTAATGTCTCAAAAGGTCTAAATAAAATGAAATTCTTCATTATTGTTGGAGTTTCTTCTCTTAAATCCTTTAAATTTTTGCCTTGCTGTTCTTCGATTTCTCTTTGTGTGTTTTCTTCTATTTCTGTCTGAACATGTTTTTGTTTATAAATCGGGTGAGATTTTGAGATGTCTGTTGATTCGACAGAGACTTTTTCTTTAAATTTGCGAGTTAGTAAACTATCAATATTCAGCTTTTCATTTCTTGGAGCAAAAAAGTTTAATGATAGACGGGTTGAAGATAGTTCTTCAAACTGTCTATCAACCCAACCATACTCTTCGATATTCTCAATTACCTCGTTTATTGCAGCAAATTTGACTAAATTTTCATTCCTCAGGCGATCTGTTTCCAATTCGTATTTAGAAAGCGTGTTCTCTATAAAATTAATTTCTTTTTCAATTCTAATAAAATTAATCTTGTCGTAAAGTAAATACTTTTTCAGAATGTGAATTTCTTCTGCGTGGATTAGCTTTATCCTTTCCTCTAGATCCTCTTCTAAATCTTTTGGATAGATTACGAAAAATATAGCTCTATCCTCAGATATGTTCTTTGTTTGATAGACATTTGGAAACTCGGAAAAATCCAATAAATTTCTCAAGATTGGAAGATTTTTAATAAATGTGGAAAATACCCTAAAACCTAAATGATTAAAATAGCCCAGACTGAACCTATTTATGCCAAAACTTTCCAGAAATTCGTAGCATTCTTTGATTATAATGATATTTTCAAATTCTATTTTTGCCTTGGCGATGTACCTTTCAAGTTCGTTTACACGATTGAAGTAAAAGTTGATTTCTTCAAGACAGTGATTTATCAATTCTTCAATATTCTTAGCTTCAAACTTCTCCTTTTCTTTTATTTTCAATTCTTCAAAATCGATTTCTCTAATTTTAAGTTTCTTAAATAAAGCATCGCTGGTTTGTCTTAAGTTCTTAATCTTTTCTAGCGTCTTTTCATCTTCTTTCGACTTCTTGCTAAGCGTCTCCTCCTCCTCGGATCGAGCTTTTATGTGTACATTATGAATTTTTGAAAGTTGATTTAACAAATCATCTTTGTATCTTCGATGTATAATAACATTGAATAAAACCATTTCGGTACTTTGTTTCATAAACTCCCTCTTTATTTAACTCACAATTATATCTCTAGTTTTCTTTAACCTAACATAGTTTTCTCGCTCAAGCTCTTCAAGAATTTCTTTAATTTGCTTAATTTCTAAGCTCAAATTAGGAATAATTATATTTTTAAGCCCATTTATCCGTCGATTGAGTTTTTGAAAATCGTAAGCAAATTTTAGCATTATGTCTTCAATTTCAGCCAGTAAAATAAGGTTTATGAAAAAGTTTTTGAGTTCGATAGTTAAGTCGTCGAAATGATGACCAGTATTTTCAAAAGAATAAGCTGGTAAATTCTTCCCGATATTTGACTCAAACATTATTTCAGAAACGACAGTTCCAATTCTTTTAACTAATTTAACGCTAAGCTTGGGATTATATTGGATTTTACTTAATTCTCTTATTAATTCTATGTTTCTGGAACCCATCTCTTTATAGGATTCAAAAAGTTCGTACATTACATTTTTGTAAGAACTATAAAATTCTTTTCTTCGAGATAAATAGGTTGGATAAAGGTCCTTTATCTGTTGTATTAATTTTTCACGTTTATAATCCAAAAATGTTTTTCCTTTTAGTGTAAAGCTTAGTTTCTTTTGCATTATTAACAAATTAGTTTTTGTAGGTTTTGTTTTTCGGAAACTCATGTTCTTTTCACCAATCTTTAGTAGGATTCTTGGTAATATCTATCTATATATTTTTGATGTATTCTAAAAAGTTGTGTTTGAGGTAAAAGGGACAATACTTTCCACGCGATGTTTAATGTAGTAATAAAACTTCGATTTTCTTTATCCCCTTGATTTAGAAAAACTCTTTCGTATTCATCGGCAAACTTCAAAAGATTCTTTTGTTCAAAAGTAAGTCCATCCTCCCCAACAATTGACATTAAATCTCTCATTTCAAGCGAGCTAGAATATAATGCTAGCAATTGAGAACTAATATCAGAGTGATCTTCCCTTGTAGTATTTTCTCCGATTGCATCCTTCATTAACCGTGAGATAGACGCCAATACTTCAAAAGGTGGATATATACCTTTTTTATGCAAGTCTCTATTAAGTACTAATTGTCCTTCAGTTATGTAACCAGATGTATCTGGAATTGGATGAGAAATATCATCGTTAGGCATAGTGAGTATGGGAATTTGAGTAATTGAACCTATTTTACCCTTGATCATTCCCGTTCTTTCATATAAGGATGCAAAATCTGAATACAAGTAACCAGGATACCCTTTTCTACTGGGAATTTCCTCTTTTGCAGAACTGAGTTCTCTTAATGCTTCAGCATAGTTTGTCATATCAATTAAAATTACTAATACATGCATATCTTTTTCAAATGCAAAAAATTCTGCTGTTGTAAGTGCAAGTCTTGGAACAATTAACCGTTCCATGATAGGATCGTCAGCAAGATTTATGAAAGAGATTATATTCTGTATATTTCCGCTTTCTTGAAAACGATCTAAAAAGTAGAGGCTTTCATCCCTAACTATTCCGATACCGCAAAAAACTATAAGAAATGGTTCATTTGAGAGAACTCTTGATTGAGTCACTATTTGTGCAGCCAACTTATTATGTGGTAATCCTTGAGCACTAAAAATAGGTAATTTTTGCCCCCTTATTAATGTAAACAAACCATCAATGGCAGAAACCCCTGTTTGAATTACATTAGTAGGATATTCCCGCGCAAAAGGATTAATTGGAGCACCGTTTATATCTCTTTCTGATTCAATAACAATGTTAGAATCAAGTTCTTTTTTAGATGTAAGGTCAATTGGTTTTCCTAAAGAATTAAAGGTTCTTCCCAGCATATCCATTGATAACTTGGCTTTAAATGTGTCATCCGTAAAGAATATCTGTGAATTTTCTTTGGAAATTCCATCTGTAGCTTCAAACACTTCAACAATTATCGTTTCTTCACTCAATTTAACTACTTGACCCACTCTATTATGTCCCCCCGACGAGATTATATTAACAATCTCTCCATAACTCACATTGTGTTGATTCTTAAGGAATATCAATGGTCCTATTATTTGATCGATTTTATCGTACCTTACACTCACATTCTCTCCCTTCCAAAAATAGACTTAAGAGATTCAAACTCGTTATATAGCTTTCTTTTTATAGAATCTAACTCAGTTAAATTATTGTTTGGAACTGATGTACTTATTCTCATCAGATCGTTAACTATTCCCAGCCTCCTTACATCATCCATAAGAAATCCTTGTTTAAGAAGTTCTTTCCCTTCGTAATATAGAAGTAAGATCAATTTAATTTGGCCAAGAAGTTTAACCGTATCTGTATAACAATCAATATCGTCAAATGCATTTTGTATTAAAAATCCATTTTTGATAATTCTGCATATGAATAAAATTAATTGCTGTTCATCAGGTAGATTTTCTTCCCCGATTAATTGGGTAATATTTAATAAATCGTGCTCAATTGATAATAGCTCGTTTATTTCTTTTCTTGCTTCAAACCAGTCAACATTAATTTCGCTCCAAACGAGATCTCTCTTTTGCCACCAGTCCGATAAATATTCAGGATAATTTGAATAGGATTCTCTCCAATTTATCGCAGGATAATGTTTTGAATATGCTAAATTTGCATCTAAAGCCCAAAAAGTTTGTACGAAGCGTTTAGTATTAGAAGTAACAGGCTCACTAAAATCTCCCGAAGGTGGGGAAACCGAACCAATAATAGTAAGGGAACCATAAATTTCATCACCCTCCTCATCACTGGTAAATGGTTTTACTACTCCCGAGCGTTCATAAAAGCTCGAGAGTTTTGATGGCAAATAAGCAGGATAACCTTCTTCCGCTGGCATTTCTTCCAATAATCCAGATATCTCCCTTAATGACTCTGCCCATCTTGAAGTACTGTCAGCTAATAGAGCGACATCGTACCCCATATCTCGATAATATTCTGCAATTGTTATTCCAGAAAAAATACTTGCCTCTCTCGCAGATACCGGCATATTCGAAGTATTTGCAATGAGCACAATTCTCTCTAATAAGGGCCTTTGACTTCTAGGATCTATTAATTTCGAAAACTGTTCTAGTACATCAGCAATTTCATTTCCTCGTTCTCCACACCCCACGAATACAATAACATCAGCATCACACCATTTTGCTAAACTTTGTTGGATAATAGTCTTTCCTGTTCCAAATCCTCCAGGAACTGCCACCGTTCCTCCCTTCGCAACGGGAAAGAGTAAGTCTATTACTCTCAATCCAGTTAAAAGTGGTTCACTAAGTGGAATTTTTCTCTCGTAGGGTCTACTATCAATAACTGGCCACTTTTGGATCATATTAAAGGATTTGACTTCAGAATCCCGAGATAATCGATAAGTCACCTCGGATATCTTATAATTTCCCTCTTTTGAAATATATTCTATTTTACCCGAAATATTAGGGGGTACCATTATTTTGTGATCAATCGAGGGGGTTTCCTTCACTATACCAATAATGTCACCCATCTTCACAAAATCCCCTATCCTCTTAAGAGGAGTGAATTTCCACTTTTTCGTCCTTGAGAGAGAATTCAATTCTAATCCTCGATCTAAAAACCCTTTAAGATCACTTTTTGATAACGCTTCATCTAAAGGTCGTTGTATTCCATCAAATATATTTCCTAATAAACCAGGACCTAACTCCATAGATAAAGGTTCTTGTAGATTAACAACTTTTTCGTGTAGCTTAACATTATATGTATGTTCATAACATTGAGCGACAATATACTCGGAATAGATCTGAATTACCTCTCCTAAGATGTTATGTCTTTTAATTTTAACAAGGTCGTGCAATCTGACTTTAGTTTCAATACCTTTAACTTTGATTATTGAACCATTGATTTCCGATATATAACCTTCTTTTTGCTCGAATTCAAGCTTGCTCATATCGATTAAAATAATCCTCTACATTATTTTTCATTTTCTGAATGAAATTTTCAAATTGATTCCCTACTTTTTGGATCCCTTCTTCAGATATTACTGAAGTAAATTCCTTTTCTATTATCGATTGATTCTTTTCGATTAAATTATCTAAAGTATTATCGAAAGTTATTAAATTTTGGTCAACAGTTATTTTAAAACCTCCAATAAAATCTTGCATAGATTTATGAATTTGAAATTCAAATCCAGCTTTACCTTCTAGCTCTTTTTTATGTTTAGAAATATAAACATAATCTCTAGAATTTAAAGAGAGAGAGATTTGGGAGCTTTCCTTTGAGTTTTTGTTAAATTTCGCAATTTTTCTTACTAAATAATCAATATAGTTAAGATAATCAGAAGTAATCTTTTTTTCTATCTCTTTTTTTAAATCTTCCTTAAGTTCTTTAATAAGTCTATTTTTTAAATGTAATAAATAATCCTTTGATTTAAGTAAAGTTACAGAGAGAGAATTATTACAAAACTTTTCGTATTCCTTCGCAAAATCACTCTTAATCTTGTCAGACCTTTCTTGGAAAGTTTCCATGATTTTTTTTTTGATACGAGCCTTCTGAAAAAGATTTAGTTGATTTATGTCTTTAATTTCATTTTGCGCTTTTTCTACCAAATATAATCCTAACTTTCCAAACCTCTCTTTAAGTGGTTTTTCTTCTGACATTGAATTTCCTTTATATAATTATTTCGCTAATCAATTTATTTATTCTGTTAAAGATAATGTCTTTTCTATCAATATTCGGTTCAAAGATATTAGTTATGTGAAACACAAATGGTTTATGATTATTTAACTTAAAATCAATAATAGAGTCGACGATATTCGCTGGAAGATCCATACCTATAATTATCATCCCTATATGCTCTGATTTTGTTAATACATCAAAATTTTTGACGAATTCCTCTGGTTTTTCAACAATAACGCTTTCTATTCCTAGAAAGTCAAAAAGATGCCCAATATCACTACTCCCTAAGAAAATAGCATATTCTTCTTCCATTAGAATTCAATTCCTAATTGATTTAAAATCGACTTCAATAAATTTTTCTTATTTCTTCTAAACTGTGCTTCAATGATCTTCAACGCTTTAATGTATTTTCCATCAAACTCTTTAATAAGGTTATGAATGTCTTCTGATAAATTCTCCATGGACGATTTTATAAAAGCCTTTTTTCTCAAAAGACTCACCTCAAGAAATTTATCTTGTTCTTTTCGATATTCTTCGATTTCAGATAAACTCTCTTCTTTAGTGCTTTTTAGTAAGAAATTATAAGTTTCTTCAATATCGAGAACCCAATCAAAGATATTCACTATTCTTTTTACCTCTAATTAATCCTTCAACTTTTTAAATTCACTATAAAAGAGATCCATTATTCTCGGAATAATTTCTAATCTGATTTCTTTTTCTTTCTTAATTAATACTTCAAAAATCTTATATATTGTCATATAGTCGATATCAGCGGCTTTTAATTTAAATCGCTTGAAATAATATTCAATATATAATTTTTCTAGCGACCATCTAAATTGAGATGGATCGATATTAACAGGAATAAACAAGGATCGTAATTCATGGTTATTCTCTAAATATTGAATAATTAGGTTTAAAAAATCATCTACTGTGGGTTCTTGCATTAATGCATATAGCAAATTGTAGTCGAAAAAAAGAGATTCCCCTACAATCAATTGCTGCAACAACTTTTTATCAATATTATTTTTGATTCCTCGAAAAATTATGTTCAAATTATAAATTTCGACCATATATTTAATGTAAAGCGAAATCAATGCTTTTTCAGTTTTATTAAACATTATCTGAATTCTTACCAAATTTGAGTAATAAATTCTATCCAAAAATGCAATTAATACAAATACATCTTTTTCAGTACGATAATAAAGAAGGCCTTCTCTAATTGCTTCGTAATACCGACTTCCCCTCATGGAATATTGGAGTTCCTCTAGATTGTATAATTGAATTAGGTCTTCTATGAATTCTGTATTTTCTAAGTATGTTTCAACTAAAAAATTGATATTACTTTTCAAATTTTCCCTATCTATTCCTATTATTGTACCTAGCACTATTTGCTTTATGTTATCAATCTCGAATTTCATTAGGTAATTCTTAAGGAAAAATCTCATGTTCTGAGGGGAAAATCTCATAATTTTTCCTATAATTTTTATAAACGTATGAAATAATCCCTTTTCAATATTTTCTTCTGTTAGTGTTTTTATATTCATTCCTGGATAATATTTGCCAACGAAATCTACAAAATCTGTTATGGAGTCAATTCCGTCCAAATATTTAAGAGCAACATCATCCATTATTAACTTTTTTATATAGACTATTTTTATGTATGTATATGCGTAGGAAGGGATTACAATACTCGTTTAATACTCACCACAAAAGAGACCTTTTTAATTATAAAGAAAAATTCTCGTCACAAATTTCAAACTTATACCGTCGGAGGTGCTGGAATTTTCGTCCAAAGTAGCACAGCGATTATTAAACCGTAAATGGCTAAAGCCTCGCACAAAGCAACGACTAAGAAGGCTTTAAAAAAATTTTCTTCTCGTTCTGAAAGCGCAGAGATCGCTGCAGTCCCTACTGTTCTTAACGCAATTCCGGCCCCTAAAACTGGTAAACCTAGGGCTATAG
>JAHPYY010000172.1 GCA_019058515.1 Promethearchaeota archaeon | reverse complement strand
GGAAAAACAAGCATGGTGCACAGATTTGTGGAGGACAGTTTCGATGTCGATTACAAATCGACCATCGGGACATCAATAATGAAGAAGGAATGCGAATTTGACGATTTAAACACCCGCGTGAGGTTTGTTATTTGGGATTTAGCCGGACAGAGCCAATTTAAAAGAGTGAGAAAGTCGTATGCTGCAAATGCCGAAGCGGGAATTTTGGTTTTTGATGTGACTCGGAAGGATACTTTCGATAATATAGATCTTTGGCGCGATGAGACTATAAACGTAACAAAAAACATTTCCTTAATTCTAGTCGGAAATAAGATCGATTTAGACAGACAAGTGTCCACGGAGGATGGAGAAGAGTTAGCGGAAAAATTAGGATTAACCTACATAGAAACTTCTGCTAAAACTGGGGAAAATATTGATGAAGCTTTTAGGACATTAGCGTTGCAATTATTAAACAAGTTCACAACCACAGAAAAAGTTTGAAAGCCCCTGGGGGGAATTATTCCGCCAAAAATAGTTTTTTCAGCGTTTGAACCCCCGATCTATTGATTACGAATCAATTGCTTAATACATCGATTAGAATTTAACCGTCGTTATACCACTAAGCCACAGAGGCAAGGTTTTTATTATTTTATATTAATTCTAGAAGAATTTTAAACCTTTTGTAATGAATAAGGTAGAAAAAGTCGAAGATCTTAGGGAAAAGGGTGTTATTAATTTAATTAGATCCTTACTTTTTGAAAAAAACAAGAAAATCCCCCCTTTGGATGACGCTTTTTTTTATCATTTGCCTTTTAAGCAATCAACCTCAAGCGAACAGTCTCTCCAATTTGGTTGTAATTCAGATATGCTTGTAAGTTCAACTGATGTCCCCTCTCAGATGGAATTCTTCCAAATCGGTAGAAAAGCGGTAATAATGAATGTAAGCGACCTGATCGTGAAGGGAATTACACCAAAATTTATAATTATATCCCTAGGGTTACCAAGAGATATGTTAATTACCGATTTAAGAGCATTAATCGAAGGAATTATGTGCGAGTGCGAAAAATTAAAAATCGAATATCTTGGAGGGGATGTTAATGAAACTCTCGAACTTATTGTTAATCCTACTGTCTTTGGCTCCAATAAAAAAGGCGAAATAATAACCCGTGCAGGAATAAAAGAAAACGATATAGTTCTTATCAACAAAAAATTTGGCTTGAATGGAGTAGGTTTTGATATAATTTTAAAGAAAGAAGCCAATCATAACCTAATGGAAAAATATCAAAAGTCTACAAAAAGTGTTTTAAAACCTAGCGATCTAGGGTATGAGGCTCTTTATCTTTCAGAATTAAAGGTCGCGAATTCCAGTATTGACTCCTCTGATGGACTTCTTAGAAGCTTGATGGATTTAATGCAATCAAATCCTGGAATTGGATTTGAACTTAATCTCGATAAAAATTTAGTAGAAAAGGAAGCTTTTGAATACGCAAAAGAGTATAATGTCTCGATTGAAGATTTAGTATTAAAAGGCGGCGAAGAATTCAGTCACATTTTTACCCTTAACCCCGAACGCTGGGATATTTCATTAAAAAAAATCCAATCTAAAGGTGGGACGCTATTGAAGGTGGGTAAGGTTATATCCGAGGAAAAAATATATGTAATTATTAATGGAGAAAAAAAAGAAATAAGATTCGGTGGATTTGAACATTTTAAAAGCTAATCTCTCAATTATGAAGCGTTATAAGCACCAATATATGGCGGGCTATGTGGGAATTGAACCCACGACCTTGTAACCATGTGCTTTTAAACAAAGCATCGTTCAGGTTAAAAGCCTGCTGCGCTACCTGCCTGCGCTAATAGCCCAGAGAACTTAACTGCATGTAAGAAGATTTTTATAGCAAAATGCTAATATTTGTATCAATCTATGCTATAGAACGTAATTTTATTAATTCTTCATAAATTAAAACTTTTATTGTTTAATGTTCATATGATTCTTGAAATAGAATTACGATTCAATCGAATAATTTCGATTAAAAGCATAAAGTAAATTAAAATACCCGAATTAAGAATTATAAATCGCTCCTATCTGGAAGTAAAAATGCCCTCAAGCCTAAATTATCGACTTCCCTCAGAGGAATCCCCTCAATTACTAGTAAAATCGCAAGATAGTACGGATGATAGATATGGCTGCAAACCGCTAGAACGAGACCTTAAAACTCTGTTAGAATATGGTATCGTTAATTTAGATAAACCTAGCGGTCCCACTAGCCATGAAGTTGTTTCTTGGTTAAAAAAAATTTTGAATTTGTCTAATGTTGGTCATGGCGGAACATTAGACCCTAAAGTAACGGGAGTTCTCCCCTGTGCGTTAAACAAAGCAACGAGAGCATTGTCAGCTTTGCTTTCAGCAGGAAAAGAGTATATAGGAATATTATACCTGCATTCAATTGAAGACAAAAAAAAGATCGAAAATTATTTTAAACTGTTTCTCGGTAAGATTTATCAAAGACCTCCTCTAAAATCGTCTGTCTCTAGAAGATTAAGAACGCGGAATATTTATTACTTGAATCTGCTTGAAAATCTCGATCATCATATACTATTTCAGGTAGGATGTGAAGCAGGAACTTACATTAGAAAGTTATGTTTTGATATTGGAGAAGCCATGTGTACTGGAGGCCATATGCTAGAATTACGAAGGACTAAAGTAGGGAAGTTTAGTGAAAGTGAAGGATTAGTATCCTTACATGATCTCAAAGACGCTTATTCTATCTATATAGAAGAGGAAGATGACCGATATCTAAAAAATCTTATTTTTCCAATGGAGAAGATGGTGTTTCATATCCCATCAATTACCGTAAGAGACTCGGCGGTCGATGCGTTGTGCCATGGAGCGGGATTAGCTGCTGTAGGGGTTTGTTATATCGATGCGAGAATTAAAAAAAACATGGAATGTGTGTTATTGACGTTAAAAAAAGAATTAATTGGATTTGGGATCGCTAATTATGATGCTATGAAGATCTATAATGCAAAATCAGGGATCGTTGTCAAAACAAATAAAATTATAATGGAACGAGGAATTTATCCTCATTGGAAAAAAAACAAATAACCATGAAAAAGGTAGAACAACACTATTTTTCTCCTTTACCTGATGTAAATGTGAAAATACAATCAATTTCAGAAAGCTTAAGAACTCAACTTTATTTTTTCAAAACGGTATCAGGAGTTTTTTCATTTAAAAAAATTGATCTGGGAACTAAAATATTGGTAAATCATATAGTAATTCCGAGAAATAAATCTAAACTATGGGATCTTGGATGTGGTTACGGCGTTATTGGAATGGTATTGGGCAAGGAGTCTCCAAAGAGCGAAATTTTCTTTACAGATATAAATTCTCGAGCAATTTGGAGCACAAAGGAAAACATCAAGATTAATTTTCCCGAAAAATCCAGTCGTTTTCATGTAATTAAAGGAAGTTATTTTAAACCTTTTGAAAAAGACATGGACAAATTTAATGCCATTTTCTGTAATCCACCATTAAAGAAAGGAAAAAAAGAGTTTATAAAAATTATTGAAAAAATTCCTCACTATTTAGAACGAAACGGTTATTTCCAATTTGTGATAAAGAAATCCTTGGGGGCCAAAGCCATTTACGACGAATTAAAAGCAGATTATACGAGCGTAAATACCGAAGTCATTGCTAAAAAGTCAGGATATTGGATTTTTAACATAACGGTTTTATAAGATTAAACACAAGAACTTATGTACATTACTTAGATATAACAATTAAATTTTTTAGAAATGCACCAATTTAAATGATTAATAGGTTTTTGATCAACTTTATTTTTTGGTATTACGCTTAACAATAATTATGTCGAAAAAGAAGAAAATCGACGTTCTCCGTCATGAATTGGTACCTCACCATGTTCTCTTAACTAAAGAAGAAGTTAAAGAATTGTTGAACAAATATAAGATAACCTTAAACGATCTACCTCAAATGTTTGAGAAAGATCCTGTTGCTATCGCAATAGGCGCTAAGGAGGGAGACATAGTAAGAATCATCAGATCTTCAAATACAACTGTAAAAAAAGTGGATTATTACCGGTATGTAAAAAAAGAAAAAATATAAACCATTCAAAAATCAAAATATAATGAGCGTAGATAATAATATTATAACGAACGAGGAGAAATGGGTTATTCTTAAAAGTCTCTTCGATGAAAAGGGATTGGTGCGTCAGCATTTGGATTCTTACAACAATTTTATTGAGCTCGAAATGCAGGAAATCGTAGATGAGTCCGGTGAAGTGATCCCTGATATACCAGGATTTAAAATAAAATTTGGTAAAATCAAAGTTGGGTATCCAAAAGTTAGAGAAGCAGATGGTGCTACGATGGAAATTACTCCAATTGAAGCGCGTATTAGAGAATTGAGTTACGCTGCCGATATCACTTTGGAAATGACTCCTATTACTATTGATGAAAGAACTCAAAGAGAAGAACCCGAAGAAACGCTTGATATATATATCGGAAAAATTCCAATCATGTTAAAAAGCTGTAGGTGTCCCTTGGAGAGTTTATCAGAACAGGAATTAATTAATCGAGGGGAAGACCCATTGGACCCTGGAGGATATTTTATCATAAACGGTACTGAGAGAGTTCTAGTAACTCAAGAAGATCTAGCACCAAATAGGATATTAGCGGAGGAAGCAAGTCGTAGTTCGAGTGCAACACATCAGGCAAAAGTATTTTCCACAAGAAGTGGATTTAGAGCACCCGTTACAATAGAAAGGAAGAAGGATAGCAATCTTCGAGTGTCTTTTCCCTCCGTTCCTGGTAAAATCCCTTTAGCAATTTTAATGCGAGCTTTAGGTTTGCATTCTGATCGCGAAATCTTTGAAGCAATTTCGGAAAACGACGAAATTCAAAAAGAATTAATTCCTGTAATAGATGTGGCCTCTGAAATACAAGTTTTAAAAGATCCTGAGAAATCTCAGCAGAACGCATTAGATTATATTGGAAAAAGGGTGGCGATCGGTCAAACCAAGGATTATCGTATAAGAAGAGCCCTCCAAGTGTTAGATCGCTATTTATTGCCTCACATTGGAAATTCTGAAGAAGATCGAATAAAAAAGGCATATTATCTTGGACAAATGGCTCAAAAGGTTATGGAACTTGCTCTTGAATTGAGAGACCCTGATGACAAGGATCATTACGCCAATAAACGGTTAAAACTTGCTGGAGAGTTATTCACATCGTTGTTTAGAGTCGCTTTCTTAAACCTCGTTAAAGATATAAAATATCAACTTGAAAGAACAGCTGTAAGAGGTAGAGCACCTAACATTAAAACAGCAGTAAGAGCAGATGTAATTACTGAACGCATTAGACACGCTCTAGCAACTGGGAACTGGGTTGGAGGGAAAGCAGGTGTAAGTCAATTATTAAACAGAACAAATCATGTAGGTACATTAAGCCATTTACGTAGAGTAATTTCACCTTTAAGTAGGAGTCAACCACACTTCGAAGCGAGAGATCTACATCCTACTCAATGGGGGAAAATTTGTCCTGCTGAGACTCCTGAGGGTCCAAATTGTGGATTAGTCAAAAATTTAGGGTTAACATCAATTATTTCTGTTGGCGCTGACGAAAGAATAATTGAAAATATCATAATAGATTTGGGAGTAATACCGATTAATGAAGTTAAAAATGTTAGAGGAGACAAGGTAAAAGTTTTTCTCAATGGGAAATTAGTAGGTATTCATCAAAATCATAATTCTTTTATCCGATTATTAAGAGAGAAAAGAAGAAAAGGTGAAATTGGACAACACGTAAATATTGGATATTATAGCGATTCAAAAGAAGTTCAAATCAATTGCGACGCGGGAAGAGCAACGCGTCCCTTATTTGTATTAAAAAACAGTAAACTGTTAATAACTAAGGAAGATGTTGAGAAACTGAATAATAAAAAGTATGTGTGGTCAGATCTGATAAGGAAAGGTGTTATTGAATATCTAGATGCTGAAGAGGAAGAAAACGCCTATATAGCTATGTTTGAAGAAGATATCGGGAGCGAACACACACATCTTGAAATTTCCCCAGCAGCTATTCTAGGAATTTGCGCTTCAATCATTCCTTTTCCTGAGCATAATCAATCTCCGAGAAATACATACGAGGCAGGAATGGTAAAACAAGCTTTAGGATTATTCGCTGCCAATATGCATTTAAGATTAGACACGAGAGGTCATACTTTACACTATCCTCAGCAACCCTTGGTTAAAACTAGTCCTATGGAAATTATTGGAATTAACAAACGACCTGCAGGCCAAAATTTTATCATCGCTATGATGAGTTTTGAGGGCTTTAATATTGAAGACGCCATCATTATTAATAAAGCGTCTATAGAGAGGGGGTTGGCGCGAAGCCATTTCTTTAGGACTTATGACGCCGAAGAGAGAAAGTATCCCGGAGGAGAGGTCGATAAATTCGAAATTCCGGAAAGAGGAGTCCGAGGATTTAAATCAGCTGAATCTTATCGCTTACTATCTGAAGAAGATGGAATTATTGAGCCCGAGACTCAAGTTAATGGGGGAGATGTTTTAATAGGAAGAACAAGCCCTCCGAGATTTATCAAGTCTTACGAAGAATTTGAATTAATGCAACCAAATCGACGTGAAACTTCTAAGAATATGCGGCACAACGAAAAAGGCATCGTTGACACAGTAATTATCTCTGAGACCGTTGATGGAAATAAACTAGTTAAAATTAAGGTAAGAGATCTCAGAATACCTGAACTAGGAGATAAATTCTCTTCTCGACACGGTCAAAAAGGAGTATTAGGTTTAATTCAACCCGAAAGCGATATGCCTTTTACTGCTAAAGGAGTCATCCCGGATATAATCGTAAATCCCCACGCTATGCCCTCAAGAATGACTCTTGGACAGTTATTCGAGGGAATAAGCGGGAAAATTGCTTGCAATACGGGTAAATTAGGAGATGCTACGGCTTTCGAATGGAAAGATATAACAAAGTTGCAGGAACTTTTAGTCGAAGCGGGATTTGAGTTTAATGGAAGAGAAGTGATGTATAACGGTATCACCGGTGAAAAGTATAACGCCGGTATATATTGTGCTCCTATTTACTACCAAAAACTATACCATCTGGTAGCAGATAAGTTGCACGCTCGAGCCCGAGGACCCGTTCAAATTTTAACTCGTCAACCTACAGAAGGAAGGGCTCGAGAAGGAGGCTTAAGATTTGGGGAGATGGAGAGAGATTGCTTGGTTGGCCACGGTTCTGCTCTCCTTTTAAAGGAGAGGCTTCTTGATGAGTCAGATAAAACGGTAATTCTCGTATGCGAAAAATGCGGCTTATTGGCTGTTTATGATCGAAATAGGGACAAGCGATATTGTCCTGTGTGTGGAGACGGCACAGTAATATCTAAAGTGGTGTGCTCATACGCGTTTAAACTACTACTTCAAGAGATGATGTCTCTTGGATTGGCACCACGCCTAAAACTAAAAGAAAAAATTTAATTCATAATGCTTTTTTAATTTTCTTTATGTGCTATCTACTTATTTTGCTCACATTTACTAAGAAAAAAAATAGGATTTAAATAATTATAATCCAAATCCTAGAACCGTATACAGTTCAGGAACGATTGAATATAGAATGTATAGAATGAATAGGAGTAATAGCGAAATCCAAACCGCGGTATCCCATTGAGTATCGACTAAGTATTTTGTAAGTACAAGTAATAATAGGAACCCTATAATCGGAACCAATCTAACAACAAAATTTGCACCACCACCATCAATAAGGTTTCTAATCCCCGCAAAAAGATCTCCGATTAATCCGAGGAGCATTCCTACGACGCCTAGTACCACTGGTAATACTAAAACTGCTATTGCTGCAAGTAATAATATCATAAATTTCTTATCTGAAGCTTTGGCTTTCGATTCGATCAATATTACTACGATGTAAATTAGTAGTGTTAAAACTACAATAGCAATAATAATTGCTACAATTGTGAGAATTGTAGTCTCTAATTGAAATAGCATAGTATGGTATGAAAGCCATCATTTGTTTTAAATGATTATTTTTTAGAATATAGATCTTCAGTAAAATAGCAGTTTTGTAGGAAATTAATAGACTACAATCCAAAATTAAGAAGAAAGAAGTGAAATGAGAATCCAAGAAAACCCGCAGAAATAATACTTGCTATAATCGATAACCTTATCGAAGTCTCTCTACCATATTTTGTGTAAACAACTAAAACAATTAAAAACAATAAACCAACAGAGAGAAATATCCATGCCAATATCCATAAAGCTAAAGAAGGACCTTCGAAAAATTGAGGTATCTCTAAATCGCTCATTTAAATCTACAAACTATTGTGAAATTAATTAGAAATGTAATTTCTATTTTTTTAAGTTTATCATGAAAAAAATTTAAAAACATTACTTATTGTTAATTAATAAAATCAGAATGATATTATAACAACCAACCAATATGCATTTTTTAACAGAATTAGTAAAGACGCCAAAGGTAGAAAACCCCACGACTGAAAACATGAAGATACATCGTCATTTTTATCGATATTCTCGAGGAGAATTTATTGGTCCTGCCATAAAAATTACTAAAACATCCTCAAAGATCACACTTAAAGGATCTCATGAGTACGAAGACCTTATTCAAGAAATTGTAGCGAAAAAAATCTCAGAAGAAACAGTTAATATAAAAGGTTCCTTAATTACTGGTACCGATATTAGTGAACAAATTTCTAATTATGGATTATCTTGGGTAATTAAGAAATCTAGTGGCAAAACAAAGAATTTTAAATCAGATATAGACGATACTATCAATGTAAATTTGTTGTTGAGAATAATCGACGAATTAAGAAACAACAGTTATCTCCTAATTTCATTTACTCATAGTACAACCTGTAAAGTTACCACAAAAAAAAGGATTCCCCAACCTTCTAAAAAGAAAACCGAGGATGATGAATTGGATAAACGAATCCAATTCTGTACAGGGGTCATTCCATCAAATAATAAATCCATCTCGCTAATATTAGACTCTACTCTTTCTGATTTTAAGGATGATGCTTTTAAGAACTGGAAATCCATTGCTATCACCAATAATTACTACATTAAGGAAATTGAATTACCTAAAAATGTCAAAAATTCCCAGATGTTAAGAATCTTAGCTATTAGAAAAGGAAAATTAGTAAGAAGTGTGGTTATTGATGGAGAAATGCAGGAAAAACAATACTCAATTGTTGTGTAGTTATAGAATCTTCCATTACCACGGTATATAACAGTTAAATTTAATTTCATTACACGATTTATTACTTTATCCTAAATAAACACCTTATCAAGGCTGAAAAGCATTACTGAGTTAAATTCCGTTTTAAAGTCGTTTTTATACATTATTGGAGGAGAAATTGCTATTGAAGTTGGTAAAGAACTCCTTAACTCTGAGAACGAAGATATAACAGATGAAAACATAACTGAAAACATTCTAGAAAGAATAGATGGAAAAATTGATTTTGAACCAGATGATACGGATTTCCTGAAACTAAATACTGTTCGAAAAACGTTGTACAAATTATACGGCGAAAAGATTGCTCAATTTAGGAGAATTAGGGATAGATCAACCGGTTGGTTTATATATTACTGGTGGCATGAGTTTGATCTCTTGGAAGGCATTTTATTGGAAAAAAAAAAACTTATTGAGCGGAAATTAAGAGATCGGTTGGAAATCGAAGAAAACAACTACTTTTTTCTATGTAATAATTGTCAAAACTCTGTTCTAAAGTATAATTTTGACGAAGCGTTTGAATTAAATTTCAGATGCCCCGATTGTGGGGGTGGATTAGTCGCCCAAGACAATGAGAAGATTAAGGAATTTTTAAAACGGAAAATTGTAATGATTCAAAAAACAACGATTGATATTCCCGCTGAGTAATAGTTGTTTATTAAGATAATACTTGTCTATTAAGAAAACTTCAATTAGTTGGTTACTTGTCTCTCTTTTTTATAAAGGCTATGTCACCTAACGATGTCCCTGAGCTCTTCTTCTTCAAATACTTAGTATTAACCAATGTATCGTTTATTTCAGATGATTTTTCGAGAAGTTTGATTCCGTATACACTTTCGATTTTTTTTGCAAGTTTAATCGTAGGCCTGGCTTTTCCAGTTTCAATTCTCCTTATTAATGATGGCTTTTCATTAAGTTTTTGAGAAAATTCTTCTTGGGTTAATCTTAATTGAGATCTTTTTTTTCTTATTCTAGTGTTAAAATCTGGAACTAGTTCCTCTGTAGGTTCTAAAAGGGTAGCTTTTTTGGATTTTTGACTATATTGAGGTCTAATAGGCGGTTTTTGAGCTAAATATGTCCTTTTCACTTTTTTTTCTCGTACTACTTCCACACCCTGTGAACAACTTTGGCAAACTGACATTTTCACTCCTTCAATTACAACCTTAACACTCTTCCAAATTAATCCCCCACATAAAGGGCATTCTTTATCAACTTCAGTTAAATTTTCTTTTTTAGGCATAGGATGGATTTAAATTAAGAAATATCAAAGAGATTAGCTTTATTTAAATTTTGGTTTAAGAATTCTTATATTTTATGGTTATACTTCCGTTATAAAATATAAAGTATAGATTTTTTTAAAATGAGAATTTTTTCAATTCAAAGATATATAATTAAATATATATGAGTAAATTATCATTAATTAAATACAATTTAGAAACTAACACTTAAGGTTTAATCGTTCTTTGACAACAATTAAAGATAAAAAAAAAGAAAAAGAGAATAAAGATGGAGAATACCTAATAACTTATACTAGGCACCTTGAAAAACGTCTTAGAAACCTCGAGACTGAAAAGCAACTCCTCGACGCAGAAAGATTGAGGTTGGAGCAGGAACTACACAGTTTAAGAAATGAGATTGATCGCTTAAGAGAACCCCCTCTAGTTTCTGCTACAATAATTGACATTCTAGACGAAAATAAAGGGAGAGCAATTGTAAAAAGCTCAACGGGACCATCTTTTGTAGTTAATGTTAGTAGAAAAGTTAAGAGTGAGAAATTAACACCTGGATTAAGAGTTGCGTTGAATCAGAGGACTTTTGCTGTTATGGAAAGCTTACCTACCAAATTAGATCCATTTGTGAAAGGAATGGAAGTGATAGACTCTATTCCGGACATTTCTTACGGCGATGTAGGGGGATTAGATGAACAATTACAGGAAGTTCGAGAAACCGTTGAATTACCCCTCTTAAAACCCGAGTTGTTTAAAAAAGTAGGTATTGAGCCTCCTAAAGGCGTCTTGCTATATGGTCCTCCTGGTACTGGTAAAACTCTCTTAGCAAAAGCAGTCGCACATGAAACAGACGCAACATTTATTCGAATTATTGGATCGGAATTAGTTCAAAAATTTATTGGCGAGGGGGCTCGTTTAGTGAGAGAAATCTTCAATCTAGCAAAAGAAAAAGCTCCAACGATTCTTTTTATTGATGAATTAGACGCTATCGGCTCTCAAAGGTTAAAAATAGCCACATCTGGAGATCGTGAGGTCCAAAGGACCTTAATGCAGTTATTGAGCGAATTGGATGGTTTTGAACAACGGGGCGATGTTAAAATAATCGGTGCTACTAATCGAATCGATATTTTGGATCCTGCTTTGTTAAGACCTGGAAGGTTTGATAGAATGATAGAATTCCCGGTTCCCGATGAAGTAGCCCGGGAAGCGATTTTTAGCATCCATACTAGAAGTCTTAATCTTGAAGAAGATATAAATGTTAAAAGATACGCTGAACTAAGTGAAGGTGCAACAGGTGCTGATATCAAAGCTATTTGTACCGAGGCCGGCATGTTTGCAATTAGGCGTGATTCTGAGGTAATAACTAAAAACGATTTTAAGCAAGCAATTGAAAAAGTTCTTCGTAAACTTAAAAACAACTCTGTTGAATCAAAACTTTATTCTTAAAAATCTTTTTATAATCTTTTCCTCAATTTGAATCCGTCTTATCAATTTGGTTTCCTATTTCATGGCAAATATAGAACTTAACACAGAATTTGAAAAGGTAAAAGCCATTTCTGAATACCAATTTGGTTCTAAAATCACTGAATATTTATTCAACAACTTAAAAGATATAAAATATCAAAAATCAAAAACTACCAATAAAATAAGATATATTTACAATTCAGATGAGTTATTACTAACTTTAAAACCCGACACGGGTCTATTTTCTCTTAGCTTCCTATCAGCAAAAATAATTATCGAAAATTTCGAATCTCCTACCCTTCGATGTGTCGTTAAAAATGAGGTATCTGAGTTTATAAAAAGCGGAAGAAATGTTTTTTGTAAGCATGTCGTTGACATTGACAACAAGTTAAGAGTATTAGATGAAGTAATTGTTGTGAGTGAAAATCAAGAAATACTCGCAATCGGAAGATTAAAAGTGCCTGTTCCAAATATTAAGCAATTTAAAAACGGAATTGCGATTTTAGTTAGAAAAGGTATCAACAAATATGTAAAAATTAAAAATTTACCCTAACTTATACTTCGTAACTTAATGTAAAAGAGTATTATTCATGAAATTACCAAAGGAAATACAGAACAAGCAGAAAAGCAAACCAAAGAGACCTCAAACCGTTAAAAGAAAGGATGGAGGACAACAATTCGGATCTAGGCAAATGAGGAGAAGAATGCAACAACAAGGCATAGATATGGATCAAATTGATGCCACAAGGGTAATCATTGAATGTCCAGATAAAAACTTAGTAATTTCTCAACCTGAAGTTGTATTGCTTAAACAATCTGGCCAAGAAATTTATCAAGTTATTGGTTCTGCTGAAGAGGTTTCTCAAGATGAATTACTTATTAAAGATCATGATAATATAGAGAGATTAGAAGAAGAAGTAATGGAAGAAGATTTAAAACCAACAATCACAGAAAGCGACATCATGCTAGTAGCTGTACAATCGAATGTGTCAAGAGAAGAAGCAGAAGCTACATTAGAGGAGTGTAACGGAGACATTGCTAAAGCTATATTATTCCTAAAAAACAGATAATTTAATTTAATTTGTTTAATTGTATTCGAATATATTAACTGTACACAAAACCCTAACAGATTGATATGTCGAAAATTCAAAAGTCAAAAAAAGTTAAAAGAAAGCCAACCGCTCCTGTAAAGAACCAACTAGAGTCAATACTTCAGTTTAGTGCCTGGGTATTTCTATTTACATTAATTTTCTTTCTTGGGATATGGATACTTGGAGATTTACTCAATATTATTGAATTTGAAATAGAGGTTGTATCTTATGGATTTGTCGTTTTCACTGGTACATCTTCAGCATTTTGTTTTGGTACAGCTACCTTGATAAAGCGTAATACAGAAAGAGAAAAAGCTTTTGTACTTGACTGGGTTGTTGGAATGTTCCTTTTCTCAATGATTGCTATTTTTCTACTGGCAATATACCAGTTTTAATTATATCTACCTTATTCTTTAAATAAAAAAGACTTCAGTGTGTTATATTTGCATTTTCTTCAATTCATATATTTTTTCTTTAAAATTAATTGGAATATTGATATCTCAATCTATTATAAATAAATGAACTTCAAGAAAATTTACGACATAATAATGCTGTTTAATTTGTATATATCAGGTGAATACAGGATGATTGAAATTATTAAATCTTCAGAGAGCTTTATTAAAAATAAGATATAGGATTGATTAAATCATTAATAAAACAAAATAAAAAGAATAGTAAATAAATTTTTATATCTTAAAGTATAAAGTAGTTGTATCAATATATTATAAACCTCTTAAGCGTAATCGCTATATCGACAAAAAAGGTACATAATCAATTGATTGAAACTAATCAAAATTATAGAAAACGCATTCAATTAAAAATCAGAGGATAAAAAATGGTCTTATTATCAAATCAAGATTCTTTAAAAAATAAAAGTGAAGCTATTTATCGTGGAAAGTATCTAAAAAATTTATTACCAAAAGTTTTTAAGACTGAAGGAGATATTTCCGAATTCAATCCAAGAAAAATAGAAGAAAGTTTAATTAGAGAAACTGGTTTAGATTCTAATAATGCCGACAAAATTACAGAAATTGTAGTTAGAAGAATAATCTCATCTGGAATTCAATTTTTATCTGGACCCCATATTAGAGAAATTGTTTGTTCGGTTCTTTCTGAAGAGCATTTTGAAGACGAACGAAAAATATACACTAGAATTGGAATGCCGCTAATGGATTACGAAGCTATTTTAGAACATGGTGTGACTGAAAATGCAAATCAGGACATGAATCCCGAAAGCATTCATCATTGGGCCGCAAATAGGATTTCTGAAGAATACGCATTATTAAGAATTTTAAATTCTGAAGAATCAAAAGCACATTTATACGGAGATATACATATTCACATGTTAAGATACTTCGATTTACGTCCATTTTGTATCGACGGAAATACCAATATTCCGGTATTTGACGGACAAAAGCTTAAAATATTAAAAGCTAAGTCTTTTGATAGATATTTTGGCGAAGATCAAGATTATGTTAATGTTTCCAATAAAAATTTATCATTTTATACCCCTAGTGGATTAAGAAATTTAAAATATGTTTCAAGAAGACCTTCAGATAATCATATCTATAAGATCTTAACCAAAAGGGGTAAAGAGATTTTACTTAGTAAAGACCATAAAGTTATGGTTTTCAACAATTCGGAAATAAAAGAGACTAAGGTTAGCCAACTAAATATTAGAGATAAGCTTATGGTTTTAAACCATGAAATACTGAAAGGAGATTACCATGAACTTAATCTAATTGAGGAATTAATAGAAGAATGCCCTCTTGGATTTTTAAATCAAATTTATGTTAAAGATTTAAGAAATTCATTAATGCTAGAAAAAAGGACAAAATCTAAGTCCTGGGACGATGTATTTTGTAAAGCTGAAATTACTGATTATCCAAGAAGTTGGGAAAGGGGAAGCATTCCAATAAAAGAAGCATTAAAATTGATTACATGTTACAACATTCCTATATCTAATTTAGAGATTGGAGTTGTTGGTTCGTCTATTTCTTTGCCTGCGATGATAAAAATCAAAAAATCCCTATTAAAACTGATAGGATATTTCTTATCAGAGGGAAATTATAATGTTAAAGATAAAACCAACTATAATTTGGTTCTAACAAGTAAAGATCCTTTAATATTTAATGATATGGAAGAATCGATAAGAGAAAGTTTCGATACTTATATCACCTATAGTACGGTTGAGAATAAAGCGCCTCAATTATATTTTGGAGGAAAGATTATATATCTTTTATTCAGATATGTATTTGGCATAAAACCACGTAGCAATAAGAAACAACTTAATAATATCTTTTATAACATCTCAGATCATAAAATTAAACCGTTGATATCTGCTCTCTATAGTGGAGATGGACACATAGTATATAGACCGCAAAAATCTGATTGTGAAATTACTTATACTTCGAAATCTAAATCTCTAATAAATTTTCTTAGTTTTATTTTCCTTACTCATAGTATTCAATGTCATATAAAGGAAGTACCTTATCATTATGATATTAGAGGTTATACTGGCGAAGGGGTAAAGCATCTGATTAAGATCTACGGCGGAGATAATATTTCTAAATTCAGTAAACTAGTGGAATTTTTACAACCAACTAAACAAAAAAAGTTGGAGAAATTTCTGAAAAACCATAGTCCTCAATATTGTAAAAGAGCTCCTTACGATTATATTGAAAAGATTGAGAAGATTAATCCATCCAGTGCATATTTATACGATTTTACTTTAGAAGGAGACGGAAATTGGACTCATCATACATTTTACGCAAATAATATTCTCATTCATAATTGCCAAGAATGGGATCCCCGTATGATTTTAGAACACGGATTACCTCCAGTAAACAGCTGGGCCCATTGTAGTAAGTCATCACCTGCTGGTAGTTTAAGAGTAGCAGTAACTCATTTAGCAAAGTGGTTAGGTATTATTCAAGGCGAATTCTCAGGTGGCCAAGGATATGATTATATCACTACTTTCTTAGCTCCCTATGCTCGCGGAATTTCTGATAGGGAAATTGAACAATCAATGCAGTGTTTAATCTACGAAACTAACCAAATTTTTGCTGCTCGTGGAGGACAAGTTCCATTTACCTCAATCTCTTGTTCCCCTACCATCCCCGCGGGTTTGAACGATATTAAGGCAATAGGTCCTCATGGAAAGATTATTGGAAGATATGGAGATTATAAAGAGGAGTGCTTAAAATTATTTGACGCTCTCACAGATGTATATATTAAAGGAGATCAAAATGGAAAATTGTTTGCTTTTCCTAAGCACGAAATTAAGATTAAAAAAGAATGGTTAAAAGAGTACGAGGAATCCTATATTAAAGTTATAGAGGAAGCTGTTAAAATGGGAACGCCTTATTTTTTAAACATGTGCCCAGATTGGATGCCCGATGAAATTCATAGCCAGTGTTGTAGAAAGTTTCTTAGCGGCAATGAAATAATAAGTAGATGCATTTTAGATCCTGAAAAGAGAAAGAATGTTAATGTTTGGGAAAACTATGTTACCATTGGTTCTTTGCAAAGCGTAAGTTTGAATTTACCTAGATATGCTTATCTCTCAAAAGATATTACAGAGTATTATTCAATTTTAGAAGAAAACTTGGAACTTAGCGCCCAAATATTAATGAAGAAGTGGGATTTAATGGATAGAAGGTTAAAAACGGGACATTTACCATTATGTAGTGGTACAATAAATGGAGAACCAATTTACAATTTGAGAGACCAAAATGTCTCTATTGGGTTTACTGGATTAAACGAGGCTGTTAAAAGCTTAACTGATTACGAATTGCATGAAAGTAAGTCCTCCTACAACTTAGGGAAGAAAATACTAGAATATATGGTAGCTAAATGTAATACAATGTCAGATAGAGATGGAATTTCTTATTCGCTTTGGGAACAGCCTGCAGAGAGCTCCAGCAATCGTTTTGCCCGTTTAGATAAGAAGCACTTTCCTAAAAAAGCAAATCCTTTAGGTTCGGGTCAAAGTGTCTATTATACAAATTCAGGACATTTTCGATACGACGCAGACATTCCTCTCTCTGAGAGGATTAAAAAACAAGGAGATTACCACCCTATCGTAAGCGGTGGTGTAATTACGCATATTTGGCTTGGAGAACAAAAACCAGATATAAATGGTTTATGGGCTCTTACTAAGAATATTTGTCTAAACACGAATACTGCATATTTTGCTTATACAACCGATTTTACGTATTGTCCAACATGTAGAAGGATGTCAAGAGGAGGTCATTGGAGTTGCCCGTTATGCCATTCCGAAGACGTTAAAATATATTCTCGCGTTACGGGATATTATAGCGAAGTTAACAGGTACAACGCGGGAAAGAAGGCAGAGTGGGAAGATAGAAAGAGGTATAATTCAATTAACTATAGGTAAGTGATAAAAAAGAACTAAATATCAGATTATTTTTGTGTTAAAAATCTAATAGGAAGAATTTTTTCTTAGAAAAATTAAATAATATAATCATATATAGCATATCAGGAATATCTTAAATCTCATATGTTAATCTATTACCAGAATCAAAGAATACTCAGAAAAAAGACATGGCCCTCTTATTTTCAAGAAAAATAAAAAAAAAGAATTTAATTATAATTATGTTTACAATAATGGCAGATATGAACTTCTTAAGAAATTGCGTTTCCACAGTTAATGCAATATCTTGATTTTTCAGAATGTTCTGAAATTATTCTGATGAGTATGACTATACTGGCTAATCCTAAACCAAACATAAGAAACCCTATCGCAATCCATATTGATGACATAGTATATTCTGATAGATATTTTGAAAGTATATCTATTATATTTACTGTACCTATTATCAATCCAATTGTTGTAATAGGAATCCCTAAAATTATAACCATTATTGATATTTTTATTTCTTTTTCCATACTCCAATACTTCCTTTTTTTAAAATGATTTTGAATTGTTTTAGTTATTATTTATTTATGTTGTACTCTTAAATTTTTGATAGGAGATCTTCAAGTTTTTTTATATGATTTTTAAAACCCTCTTTACCTTTTTCTGTTATTTTATATATCGTTCTTGGTCTACGTTTTACAAATTCTTTTTTAACTTGGATATAATTTTCCTCTTCTAATTTTCTGAGATGAGTAGATAAATTTCCATCTTGTATTTTTAATTCTTTTTTAAAAGAAGAATAATCAACATTTTTTAATGTGAATAATATGGTTAAGATTCCTAATCTAATAGGTTCATGAACGATCTTATTGAAATCCTTAATACTCGAATAAAAATCTGTATCCCGATTTTCTTCTCTCATTTTATTAATTCCATCTTCTGATAAATTTTCGCACTCTTATTGCGGTTTCTCTCTCATGAATACTTTTTTCTTACTATAATAGGATATTTATTAATTATTTTTTGCATTAATCCAATTACCCCTTAATATTCGTCCTCTTATACCCTCAACTAACCAACATAAGCCTAAATTCATGTGGATAATTAAAGTAAACCAAGGTTCTAAAATATCAAAAAATGAAATTAAAATAGCAAATATGATTGAAATGATACCAAAAAAGTAGTATATTCTACCCTTCCAATAATAAGAACGAAATATATTTCCAGTTTGAAAAAATCCTACTCCAACGATTAATAACCATAATGGCCAAAGAAGGTTTATTATCTCATTTATTATTAGGAGGATTGTCATTACTACCCCCAATGCAATCAAGGAAACCCATAAAAACAAAATGTTTGGTCTATCTTTGAGTTTTTGATTTCTAAATCCTATTGGTTTATGTTTATAGTATTTATGTCCTATAATTATATGAATAAACATTCCCAGCGACCATAATACAATCCATACAAATCCAATATATTGAAATAGTTGTAGAAAAAATAGAGACTGTATTATAATTCCAGCAAATACAACTATTAATCCCCATAACATCCAAAATATTGGTGATGGTTTAATATTTTCAACTCTTTCCATAACTTTTTTAATATAGGTTAGATCCTTAGCTGCTGATTTCTTATCATCCTTAAAAACCTTATCTTTATTTTCAATTATTTTATCATAACCATTTTCCATTTAATATTCTCCCCTCTATTATTCAACATAAAACCATTAGTAAATCCTCTAATGCCTCAAGCTTAATCTCATTTTTGGGATATTCTTCTTTATACATAATTTCCACCCAGTACTATAATTCTCTAATCAATCCGTAAAAATTGTGGTTTTCTAAATAATATCTAAATTTTTTTAATTGTGTTAATATTGTAGAATAAACATTCATATTTAAACTCTTTCAAAAAGTGTTCCCTAAATTAAAGTGCAGTTCAATTTAACGAGTAAAAAAAAATCCGATCAATCTATAATAACTTCAAAATTGAATACCTATAATGCTTAAAAGAGTTTGAGTTGTCATATTTAAAATAAATAGAAGATGAAATAACAATTGGAACCCCATATTCCCTTAATTAAGTCTTGATTGGATGCTTGATGAAATTCATTTTCAATGCTGCAGAAGGATATTATAAGACAAATCAGCTTATTAAAGAGATCGTTATAAAAAATATCCAAATCATATAAAAAAAATATAAAAGACAGTAAAAATTTTTTACTATGTGTCTTTTTCCTTGATTCTTTTATTATTACTTTTTTTAACCTATGGAGGATCTGGTTTTAGTAGGACTAATAAATCCCCAATAATCACTACAATCCAGATTTGAAATGTGAAAAAACCTAAAATATAGTGATACCATTGTGAAGATTCTTTCGTGCCAATTAATCTAATATCACCATAAATAAGTTGTGTTTGTGTACTAGAAGGATATCCACCATGAATAATTATCGCCGCAATTCCATTGTTTAGGTCCAATTTTCCATTTAATTCAGATTTAGGAATATCCGGTTGAAACATTGTTTTCTTTTCTAATTGAGAGAAATCTATTGCGACATTTTGAGAATGTTCCGATATTGAAATACTAGCAATTAATAACTCTCCCAATTCTCCATTGGACTGAAATTCCTGAATTTCAAGATAACATACTGCAAAATCAGTCAAATTTGATTGCATATTAAATTGAATTGATTCATAATTACTCCATTGAATATCTCCTGAGGATAATATATCAATTCTTGAAAAGGCATATCCACCTACTGGTATAAAATAATTCATTTCCACCCATAGATTACCTTGGGGGTCATAATGATGAGAACCAGATATGGTTGCATTATAATGTGCTTCATAACAAGGAGTACTTAAATTTGCATAACGAAGCGGAATATCTGGATAAACCTTTAAAGGGAACAAAGCACTTATTACAAGATTTATAATCCATCCAATTGTGAAAAAAATAATAATGGCAATAACAATCCTTATAAATAATTTTCTTGATTTCATAATAAATTGTATTTTATCTCATCACAAATCTATTATTCTTGATTGTATTTAAGTGAGTATATAAAACTTTTAATAACCCGCTCTGGCCTAAAAACATTTATAAATATTCTTTATTTAAAAAGAATATTAATATTTAAAGAACTTTTAAAACTTTACAATATTGGGGCGAATAACATGGATAAGAGAGCTGTTGCTATTTTAGGAATTCTTTTATTAGTAGCTATTTTGGTAATATCAATAATCATTATTTTAATAATATGTACTCCTAAACCAAATAACTACGAGCGTGAATGCGAAGATCCAGACGATTCAACTGTAGGAGCCTTAATATATCGAAGCAATGCTTCGGGAGGGAAAGTATACGGTCAATTTGGTTGCGAGAGCGCATCACCTTGGGGTGCTCAAAAGGGATATGTTAAATATTCATCAATTCAACTGCATGCAACAGAGCATCTTTACATGACAGTAAGATATAGCAAGGATAGTCCATCAACTACACTTATTTATATCCATCTTGACGATGAAACAGTCGCAAGAGCAAGTTTTCTTCCAGAAAATCAAGGAGATTGGAATTCATTTAATCAAACTGAAAAAATAGATCTAGGAGGAGTAACTGAAGGAATACATTCTATAAAATTTTCTACTAGAGGACAAAAATATGGAGTAGCAGATTTAGATAAATTTACATTAACATGATAAATTGAATTAATATTTGTTTCATTTTTTTTCTTAAAGTTCCTCCCTTACAAAATCTTTAAAGTTTGGCTAAATTTTACACTAAAAGTAGTTAATTCACAAAATTAATATTTATTTAACCTGCTAATTGATAATGGAATATTCTTATGAGCTGGGCTAAAGAAAAAGAATTATTGGGAAAGGAAATTATTGAGCTTTTATATGATAACCACATGATTAAAACCTGGTATAACTCTAAACCAGAAGGCTGGAAATTGATTTCTGGAATATGGAGCCCTTTATACATAAATCTTAGATTAATTGGAAGTTATCCAATGGTTTTGAAAAAGGTAGGTTATGCATTAGGACGCTTAATAGAAGAAGAATGTGATGATATCAATAGAATCGTAGGTATAGCTTCCGCGGGAGTTCCCATTGCTGCATCTATATCACTTCAGAAGAATATACCCTTATGTTATACAAGAAAACTACAAGGAGTAAAATCTCTAAGCGAGTTTAAAGAACACATAAAAAAGTATGGACAACACAGCTTAGTGGAAGGGATAATAGAGAATGGGGACAACATAGCCTTGATAGACGATTTAGTCACAAAATTGGATAGCAAACTAATCGCAATAGAACAATTGCTATCCGAGGCTAAGATCCGTAATATAAGAGTTATTGGAAAAAGTATTGTCGTGTTAGTAGATAGAGAGCAAGGAGCGGAAGTCCTCGCCAATGAATACGATTTAAAACTTTTTTCTCTAATACCATTCAAATCGTTAGGAATTGAATGGTTGAAAAACAAACTTTCAAAAGTGGAGTATGATGTATTAAAGGATTATTTAAATAATATCGATAAATATCAAAATAAACAAATACAAGATACTCTTAGAAATTTAAAAAAATAAGATTCATTTAGCTTTACACTATGAATGTGGAAGATAACATTGGGAATTTAAGAGCAATACAGGATAAGGTGGATCGTTGGATAAAAAGACATGGGGGTTATTGGAACCCGTTAGCATTGCTTGCAGCATTAGTGGAGGAAATGGGAGAGTTATCACGTGAAATAACTCATTTGGAGGGTATCAAACCAAAGAAACCAACAGAGAGAAAAGGTTTAATTGGAGAGGAAATTGGCGATCTTATGTTTTCTTTAATTTGTATCTCAAATTATTACGAAGTAGATTTAATATCGGAACTAAAATCTGTTATCAATAAATATACTGAACGAGATAAAAGCCGTTTTCTATCTTAATTATGTCAACTTGGCAATTTATCTAATTTATAACAAATTTCTAAAACAATGAGACTAGAAGGATTAAATAGCAAGACTATCCGTAAATTTTTGGATAGGTATTTATCAGAAGATCTTGATTATGACTCCGGTTATATTTTGGGTTCCATGTGTACGAAACCGTTAGTTTTTGATAATAAGCTCTATATTAAGCATCTATATAAAAATCTAGGAGATCCTGGTTTATTTCCTGGAACGGCTAAACTTGAGAAAAAGCTTGTCTCAGAAATTGGGAGTTTATTTGGTGGAGACAATATTCAAGGAACAATCACAACTGGAGGAACTGAAGCTAATCTAATAGCAATGTTAATAGCAAGGAAGCTTAAAAAAGACATAAAGAAACCCGAAGTTGTACTTCCAATGACGGCCCATGTTTCTTTTGATAAAGCCGCAGAAATTTTAGGTGTTACTTTAAGGAAAGCCAATTTAACGGATACATATCAACTTGATATTGAACATTTCGAGTCGTTAATCAATAAAAACACATGTGCAATAGTTGGAATAGCGGGAACAACCTCATTAGGATTAGTAGATCCGATTGAAGAACTTTCCAGGATAGCAATAAACCATGAACTATACTTTCATGTTGATGCGGCATTCGGTGGATTCGTGCTCCCTTTTCTAAAATATTTAGGTTACGATGTTCCTGTGTGGGATTTCAGTGTACCGGGAGTTAGTTCAATAACAGCGGATCCTCACAAAATGGGATTAGGAATAATCCCATCAGGAGGTTTGTTGATAAGGGATGAAAACATCTTGAATGAAACAGGATTTGAAATACCCTATTTAGCTGGAGGTAGTTTTAAACATTTCAATTTTACTGGTACAAGAATAGGTGCAAATATAATATCGTTCTGGGCAACAATGAATAAACTTGGTATACAAGGTTATTGCAGTATCGTTGATAAATGCATGGAAAGCACATTTTTCCTTGTAGAAAAATTATGTGAGATAGATGGTATTAATTTAGCTTCAAAACCGACAATGAATGTTGTTGGAATAACTCTGTCTGATGATGGTAACATATGTGAGTTAGAACGACTTCTGAGAAAAAAAAAATGGATGATCGGAAAGTTTGAAGGTCTAAATCTCGTTCGAATAGTATTGATGCCCCATGTAAAAAAAAGACATCTTATCATGTTCATAAACGATTTAAAAACGTCTGTACAAGAATTACATAACAAATAATGCTTTAAGATGTTAAAATTTTCCAAGAGGGGATTGTAATAACATCGATCTTAGCATTTATAATCAAAGAGAGGTTCTTAATGCTTTTCCTTATTAAATCTTCCACTTGATTCTCTACCTCACATATAAAGTATAATTTATTGGTTGACCAATCAATTTTCTTTAATAACCTTAAATTATATTTATACTTCTTTTTAATATTTAAATAATTCTCCTCATTGAGGTTAGGATTTAACTTCATATGATCTTCAGGAAAAATTGGTCCTCCTGTAGCTATTACCCTCCTTGGGTCGAATTCCATTTTTTTAAGTTTCTTCTTCAATGAACTTGATGATACTAAAATATAACTTACCTCATTACGTAATTTCAACAATTCCGTCATTCCCGTTGTGGTTATGTCTGTTGAAGTATTAGATTTAGATTCAGTTATAAGATATTTCGAGAAAAGTGGTGATAAATTCTTTTTTAACCTGTTTAGACTTTTCGTAAACATTTGAGTTGCAATCTCGTCCAATTCATATGTGGGGGATATTGCTCTTATCAAGACTTTTAGTTCGACCAAGTCATTAAAAGAACCTAATAACGAAGAAATTTCTTCTTTAGTAATTTTCATAGACATTACTAAATTAAGGGAATTTATTTAATTTAAGGTGTAGGTTATCAAAATTATTAAACATGTTAAGAAATAGCAACAGCATTTAATAAAAATTGTTCGTGTGAAGTTTGGAACACATCCCTTATTCGCACTGGTTGAAACCAGCAACCCCTATCGGATAAGTTCTGAATAAAACCATCTCCGACTACTTTTCTGAAGATATTTAACGCTCCGTTTACATCGGCGTTAAGCAGATAATTTGAACCTCGAATTAATCCTCTGTAAATCCTTCTGTCGACATCTTTCTTATGTCTTTTTAGAGGTTCTAAATCTAACGAACTGCATTTTGATGTGTAGGACTCATCAACCTCGTGAACTTGAAATCCTACCAGTTGAGCTTTATAAGTTATCATTTGTTTAAGTGTTTGAATGGGGACATTCACGAAATTTTGGTTATTTCGTTTGCCCATTCTTATATTTTGTTTTATGTTTTCTAATTCACCCAAACAAATATTACCTATTTGATGTTACAAACAATACCCTACAATAAATTGAGCGGTCTTATGTAAATAATCGTTTACTACTGAATTTCTCTTTATTGTAATTTTATCGAGTTTCTCAGTCCATTTTAGTCTTTGCTTATCTTTGATAGAGTAGATCCTTACTTTCCGTTTATTCCGTTGCCGATTAATGGATTTTAGAACTGTACCTGAAATGATGATTGGCTTAACATTCGTATTTTCTACCGTAGTTATTAAATCATTTAATCCAAAAACGATTGATAAATATCTCTTGGTATCAACTTTCGATGTTTTTCTTTCTTCGTTGTATACGATTTCAATTATGTAAAATCTTTTTCTTGGTAAAATATGTATCTGTTGAAATCTTTCAAAACTCTTGTTTTTATATTTAGAAATCCTAACTTCAATGGGATTTTCAAACTTAGGAAATGTGTCTTTAAAAAGATGAGACATTGTAAGAATGATTTTACTCCCTCTAATCTTGCTATTCTGGTTGGTAAAGATTAAAATGTTGTTACAAGTTTTCTTGTAATTAGGTGGTCTTGGTCTTCTATTGAATATTTTTTTATCTTTTTTCCACTCTTTTAATGTATTAAAGAAACTTTTCCAGTTATTATCTAAGACTTTAAGAATTTGTTGAGAGGTTTGAGCTTTCAATAATTTATAATGAATAGATTGTTTCAAAATAAAATCTAAATCGTTGTATCGAAGCTAATTCTCTAAATGAAGAAAATCTTGTCGGATGTACCAATTCGCTTGATTATAGAGCTTTTTAGATGTAGTACTTAGTAAATCTAAATGCTCAGTTTTAGGAATCCTAAACTTATATACTAATCTCATATTGATATTAATTGTCTCTTGAATATTTCTTAATAAAAAAAAAATAAATGAGTCTTTTAGTATTTAATATAGAAGTGAATATATAAACAAAATACAAAATTCAAATTAAAACATATATAAACCTCTTATACTTATTTTATAAATAACTCATAAGAGGTATACAAGAAATTACAATTGAAGAGTAATGGGAAAAGATAAAAAGAGCAAAATAAAAATAAAGACCGCTCGCTACTATACCAAGACATGTTCTAAGTGTAAAACTGAATATCCTAATTGGTTTACCTCATGTCCACAATGCGGTTTAGCTTGGGATGAAAACGAGTTTGTTGATAAAACAACTCAGATTACTAGGAAAAATGTAAAAATCGTGGTAAAAGTAACAGAAGAAGATTTCTCCTTTACATTGTCAGATGTCAACTTAGTATTTAGCGCTGATGAGGGTAATTCTTGGTATAAAATGAAAATGGTCAAGGAGATTGACTATTACGCCTCAGATATCGAAGATATACCCGTTGGCTCAGAAATAATATACTTCTTAGAAATAATTTTAGAAAATGGAGAAAAAGTAATTGAAAATAATGATGGTTCATACTTTTTTTATAGAGTAGGGTATCCCGAATCAGAGGAATTTCAGAAAGAGTTAAAATCTGAGGAAGGTGGAAATCACCTACATAAAGTCGATGAAGAAAGATTTAAAACAGGTAGTAAAGAAGAAAACACCCTGCCAACTCAAGAAATGAATTACAAAGTATGTCCAAATTGTAAAAGTAATGTAAAAAAAAACTGGAGCATGTGTCCTTCTTGTGGAAAAACTTTTTTTTAAAAATAAAGGGTAGGTATCAACCCTCGGTATGAATTGTAGTAATTCTTTATAAGAATCTAAATTTTACTCCCACATTTGTTACAAAATTTATATTCAGTTGATAACACTGCACCACAGTTTCCACACACCACCGTAGACGGAATTTGATCAGCATCTTCAACAAAATGGTTATCCTTTGGAGCAAAATCAGTTTGAGGCTCATCTACTGCGGGTATTATTCTGAGACTGGATGGTGGTTTTTCTTCAAATTGTTGCTCTTTTGATAAAGACAAAATAAAATTATCTGCTTTAGGTGTTTCAGATTCTTGTTTTTTTGTGAGTGTTTCAAATAAACCTGTTTTACTTACTTCCTCTTTTGGTTTACTAATATTTTGGAATAGCACTGGTGTTTCTGAAATAGGACTTGTTTCTTCATCATCTTCCTTTTTTAATGACCTCATAGTTTCAATCATTTCATCGTGCTTTCTCCTCTCCTCTTCTAACTTCATCTCCTTTTGCTTTTTTGCTTCTTCCTTGGCTAGTCTTTTCTTTTCTTTTTCAAGGCGTTTTTTCTCTTTTTTGGAGACTTTTTCACTCGAACTTGGAATTTGAGAAAAAGTGTCAGTAGTGGAAGTTGTATATGATGATTGTATAAATGGTGCTTGGGAAGGTGTCTTTTTCTGAGTTTCTAGGTGTGCGTCAAATGCTTTCTCTTTAGATGCCGCTTCAAATAACGGAGATTTTTTTTCCTGACTTAATTCAGGAGTCGATTCTACTTTAAACACTTCGGGAATCTCTGTAGGTATTGGAGTTTTTGAAGAAAATGGTACTGCTTTGGGT
>JAHPYY010000171.1 GCA_019058515.1 Promethearchaeota archaeon | reverse complement strand
TCTATGGGTGGTGTGTTATGGACATTTACTGGATACCAACCAAATGAATTCGTGGAATTCGTAAGATTTGAGCCAAATATTTTAACGCATGTTAGAATCGAGGTTGTTCCAAACAAAAATGAAACCACTACCGTTATTTGGTATACTGTATCAACTGCTATAACTGAAAAAGGCAATAGCTTGATAGAGAGTGTGAATGGTTACCATAAATCCAATCCTGCATTAAAAATGATGGAACACTACCTTAAAACCGGAAAATCTATCTCAAAGCATCGCTTTTAATAAAGTGAGCACGCAACAACAACTAATTACTTTTTCTTTTTTTATTACTTCTCTTTTAAGTAATCTTCAAAAAATTTTTGAGATGAGCATATTTTAATAAAGTTATCTGCTGCTCCAAAACCAGAATCATTTGTAATTAGGATTTCTGAGTTTTCAAGTAAAGCTGATGCAAGGATTATGCAATCTGGTAATTTTAAATTAATTTTCGATCGTATTTCAGCAGCTTTATCCGCGATATTTAGATTATACTCAATTATCTTGTAGTTTTTATTTGAATGAAGTGAGATTTTTATTCCCATTCTTCCCGCAATTCTTTTTGAAAATCTAAACTTGATTTTGGCCAAGGCTTCTGATTATCTAATATTTCTGAGAGATTATAAGTACCTATTTTTTTTATAATGATTGAATTCCCCTGTAAATCGAAAAGTAATTTATCGCCTTGAACTATTCCCAATTTATCTCGAATTTCTTTTGGAATTGCTATCTGTCCTTTTTCACTAATTGAAGATGTCCCTACTATCATGCAATCTATCTAATTGTGTATTATGAATAATTAAAGATTTCTTTACTTAGAAGATTTACTGACATTTAATTATGAGTTTGATTATTGTAAAAAGTTATTCTCTTTCTTTATTTATTAATAAAAAAAAAAAGAGTTAAAATTTAAAAAAAAAATTTGAACCTGCTGTTAAGACTATTATACGAGATCGAAACGATCTAAATTCATGACTTTATTCCACGCCGCTACAAAGTCGTGCACGAACTTCTCTTGAGAGTCATCGCTACCATAAACCTCTGCCAATGCCCGGAGTTGGGCGTTTGAACCAAAGATGAGGTCAACGCGCGTGGCTGTCCACTTGAGTTCACCCGTTTTGACATCATTCCCCTCAAATAAGGTTTTATCGTCCGTAGTTGCTTTCCAAGTTGTGTTCATGTCGAGCAAATTGACAAAGAAGTCATTAGTAAGCACCTCAGGTCGTTTGGTAAAGACCCCATGCTGCGTTCCTCCGAAGTTGGTTTTCAGGACGCGCATGCCCCCTACGAGTACCGTCATTTCGGGTGCGGTCAGAGTTAGTAATTGGGCTTTGTCAACCAGCATTTCTTCAGCTGAGACGGCATAGAGAGTCTTCTGGTAGTTGCGGAAGCCATCCACCTTAGGCTCGAGAACGGTAAAAGACATTTCGTCCGTTTGTTCCTGCGTTGCATCCATGCGTCCCGGTGTGAAGGGAACTTTAACCTCGTGTCCGGCATTTCTTGCCGCTTGCTCAACGCCTGCGCAGCCAGCCAGAACGATTAAGTCAGCAAGTGATATCTTCTTTCCGTCGGATTGCACGCTATTGAATTCATCTTTGATGCTTTCTAAGGACTTAAGTATCTTCTCTAGCTGATCAGGTTGATTAACCTCCCAGTCTTTCTGTGGTGCCAGACGAATACGAGCCCCATTAGCACCACCACGCTTGTCTGAGCCACGGAATGTAAATGCCGACGCCCAAGCAGTTGAAACAAGTTCTGAAACAGATAAACCTGAAGCGAGAATCTTGCCCTTGAGTGAATCAATGTCCTTTACATCAACTAGCTTGTGATCAACCGCTGGGATGGGGTCCTGCCAGATGAGGTCTTCGTCAGGAACCTCCGGCCCTAGATAGCGAGTGCGCGGACCCATGTCACGGTGGGTCAGTTTGAACCAAGCCCGGGCGAATGCGTCCGCAAATTGTTCCGGATTCTCCAAAAAGCGCCGTGAAATCTTTTCGTATTCGGGATCGAACCGAAGAGAGAGGTCGGTGGTCAGCATAGATGGTGCATGACGCTTTGATGGGTTGTGGGCATCTGGTACGGTACCAGCACCCGCGCCATCCTTCGGTATCCACTGATGTGCACCAGCAGGACTTTTCGTCAGTTCCCATTCATACTTGAATAGGACTCGCAAGAAGTTCATACTCCATTTCGTAGGGGTTGGGGTCCATGTGACTTCCAAACCGCTGGAGATCGTATCACTACCTTTGCCTGTGCCAAAATTACTCTTCCAACCTAGTCCCATTTCCTCGATATCAGCCGCTTCAGGCTCGGGTCCCACATGTTCTGCACTACCAGCACCATGGCACTTTCCGAACGAATGACCGCCCGCAATAAGTGCTACTGTTTCCTCGTCGTTCATCGCCATGCGTCCGAAGGATTCGCGGACATCCCGCGCTGCAGCTACCGGATCTGGATTACCGTTGGGACCCTCTGGGTTGACATAAATCAAACCCATCTGCACAGCAGCGAGTGGATTTTCGAGCTCTCGATCACCGGTGTAGCGCTCGTCACCCAACCATTCTTGCTCGGAACCCCAGTAGATGTCTTTTTCTGGTTCCCAGATGTCCTCACGCCCGCCAGCGAAACCGAAAGTCTTGAAACCCATCGATTCCAAGGCGACATTACCAGCGAGGATCATCAAATCGGCCCAAGAAATTTTTCGACCGTATTTCTTCTTGATTGGCCAAAGCAGCCGGCGTGCCTTGTCGAGGTTGACATTATCGGGCCAACTGCTGAGAGGAGGGAAGCGCTGATTTCCACTGCCACCACCACCGCGGCCATCACCGACACGGTAGGTACCGGCACTGTGCCACGCCATACGGATGAATAAAGGTCCGTAATGACCGAAATCCGCTGGCCACCAGCTTTGTGACTTTATCATGAGTTCAGCGAGGTCCTTCTTCACAGCCTTCAAGTCGAGACTTTTAAATTCTTTGGCATAGTTGAAATCCTTGCCCATTGGATTAGACTTAGAGGAATGTTGATGTAGAATATCAAGATTCAACTGGTTAGGCCACCAATCTTGGATCGTCGTGCCACCACCGGCAGTAGGCCTCTTAACTTTAACACGTTTTTCCATTTGAATTCATCTCTTTTAATGGATTCATATTTTTGTTTGATTTTATTTTATTAAAAAAAATGGATTATAGAATATTTACATAAGAGCTATTCCTATGTAATAATAATAACTATTACAAAACAGTAACCATTATTAAAATACTTAATTATTTTATTTCAATAACATTTTATATTATATATTGACTCATCAAAATATCACACTGATGTAATTGAAAACTGAAGAACTAATCGATCTCTTTAGAGAGTATGGTTTAAAGGTAACTGCCCAACGCTTAGCAATTTGCAAATATATCTTATCAAGAAAAGACCACCCTACGGCAGAACAAATACTCGTAGAGTTAAGAAAGGAGTATCCGACTATAAGCTTAGGTACAGTTTATAAAACTTTACATCTACTGAAGGATTTAGGATTGATACAAGAACTTGGATTCAACGAAGGAAGTGTAAGGTACGATCCATATATGGAGCTTCACATCAATATGGTTTGTTCAAATTGTGGGGAAATACGCGATTACAAACCTGAAAAAATGGAAAAATTGTGGAGTGCTATAATAGCAGAATCGGGAGTAAAACCAAATGGACAACGCATTGATATCTATTACGAGTGTGATAAATGTAAGTAACTTATTATTAGTCTTATTATTTCAATTATATTATATGGGTACACTATATAGAAAATTAATTTAAATTATGTTATTCATGCAAATCTTGCTTGAAGCTATAAATAAAGTAAACGTTAAAAAGAGTTAATTTTGGAAGACTACTCTTTCATATCTTTTGTATGGATAAGATAACTCTCTTTAATTCCCAATTTGCATCTCTCTTGCCGTAATATTCTGTAATTTCTTTATATTTCAGACCCAATCTTTTTAAAAGCTCTTTCCATTCTTGAGTAGTAAAAATTTTTGACTCTTTTTCACCTTTATATTTTCTCTTGATTAAAGCTTGGGAAAGAAATCCGAAAATTTTGCCTATAGTTGTCCGCCATTTTTCGGGGGCACAAATATCAGCTAATACTAATCTACCATTATCTTTCATAACTCTTTTAAATTCGTTCAGGGCTTTTTCAATTTTCATGTGACGAATCGAAAAAGTGCTTACTATTAAATCGAATGAATTATTATCAAAAGGAATATTTTCTCCATTCCCCTTTTTTATAGAAATGTAATCCTTAAAACCTTGCTTTTCAATGTTTTTCTCTAAAATTGCAATCATTTCATCTATGGGTTCAAGAGCAACAATCTTAAAGATTCCAGATATTTTTTTTGCCAATGCTATGGATGTGAGTCCTGTCCCAGCACCTACATCCAATATGTTAATATTGGGTTGTAGTTCACATACTTCTTCAAATTTTTTCATAAACTCTTCATAACTGACACCTGATTTCTCGAAAATCTTTATCTTGTCTTGCTCGTAAGAAGGAGCCCATTCTTTATATTGCTCTTTAATTATTTCTTCTTTCGTTTTTATTTCCACCTCATATAGAATCTTCAATAACCTCTCGGCTTTGCACTTCTTCTTTAAATTCTCGAAGCCATTTTATTTCTGCTTCCCAATGAGCGTAATGGTGTTTAATTATATAAATTGAAAAAAAAGGGATTTTTTCCTTTAACATATCTATGAGATTTTTATGTTCCTCATTTTTCTTTTCAATATATTGAATTCGTTTATCAATAGCTTCAATAATTTCTTTTTTTGATAGAATATACATAAATAACAGCCCTATATCAAGAGGATATCGTATAGGGTAAATTTCAAAAAAATTTTTCCGAACCATTTCAATGAGGGTTTTTTTCCCCAAATCAGTTATTTGATATAAAGTCCTTTCTGGACGTTCGCTAATTTTTTCTGTTTTACATCTTAATAGACCTTCCTTTTCCATTTTTTCTAAATTGTAATAAAGAGATCCAAATGAGATTTCGGCAAATTCACCAATAGCCCATTGATTTATCACTTTTTTAATCTTATATCCATGAATAGGTTTAGGAAAATCAAACAAAATCCCTAATAAAATTAGTTTCGTGAAGTTTTTGAAAACCATTATAAAGAATAATTTTTATTATTCTAGATAGAATATTCTATATAGAATAGAGATTATATATTATTTAATCCTTTCTATACTTGGAATATCAATTCGATAATTATGCTTAAAAAGCTAAATTTGGGAAAAATCTATAATCTATAGAGAAGATGCTTAAAACAGAAGTATACAATTACAAGCCTGGAAAAATGGAAAAAGTGTGGAGTGCCATAGTAACAGAGTCGGGAGTTAAACCAAATGGACAATGTATTGATATATATTACGAATGTAATGAGTGTAAATAGTAATTTAGGGTAATATATGATAATTCAATTAGTTCTTGTAAGGATTTTAGCTTTGCTTATTGAATACTCTTTAGATATATATTCGAATTTATTATCTTTAAACGTGGCTCTACTTCTTGCAGTTTGTCAAAATGAGTATCGTTAGTAACGAGGATTAAGTTTTTTTCAACGGTGATAGTTCCAATTAGGATATCTACTGCGGGTAAAGGAGTACCTTTAGCTCGTAATAACACGGAATTTTTAAAAGCTTGTTCATAATGATTTGAAGATGGAAATATCACTGAAATTTTCTCGTAGTTTGAAGCAATAGGAAATTCGATGAGAGATAAAATCGTAGTAAAGGAAAATCCTTCCTTGAATGGTTTTGGTTCTATTTTATTACATTCAATTAGGACATTTGTATCGAGTAACCACATTATCGTTTTTCACTCCTTTCTAAATCGATAAGCCGCTTCACGCGTTCACTTTCCTGTTTTTCCATTCTTTCATAGAACTCTATTTCATGCTTTTCTTCTAACTCATCAATTTTTTTCAGCAAATCTGTATCTAATCGCTTTCTAAAATTTTTCATGCTAATGACATCAATCTCTTCAACTTTTTTAAGGTAGTTTACGATTGATTGGCGTAATATTTCTGTCCATTTTATTTCTGGATGTTCCTTCATCTTTTTGTGAAGCTCGTCGTCTACGCTGAAAGTAATATTTGTCATAAGGTATTTAAGTAAATTCCCTTATTTAAGGATTTATTATTTTAAAAAGTGAAGTTACTATTATTAGAGTTATAGTATAATCTCTTATTTCTTTTTTTTATTTATGATTATGAGGTATTTTTCGCTAAAATTATATAAAATATATAGAATAGACTTATAGCAGAGGTAAGACCGTGTATAATCATGGATAGTTACGATAATTTACCCGATGCGGAAATCAAACCCTTAGGAATAATTTCAAAAAAGTTTTTAGAACTCGGCATCAAATCGTTTAAAAAAGCGTGTTTATACATTCACAACGCAGAGTATGGTTATAATGCAGATTACGAGGATAAAATGGTATTTTTTAAAGAGGGAAAAGGAACCTGCACTTCTAAACACGCTACTATTGCTAAATTGGCAGAAGAGCTAAATATACCCCTATACAAAAGAGTTGGAGTATATAAATTTGGAGAAGATGTTACAATAGGTGCTAATGAAATCTTGCAAAAATATAATGTACCTTACGCTCCAATGGTTCATTGTTTCCTTGAATATAAAGATTTTCGATTCGATCTCACGGAGGGTAATAAGAATGGTAAGAAAAAACCAATTAACGATTTAATTCACTCAGAAAAAGTGAGCCCTTTTATCAGTAGAAAAGATGAGTATCTACTGATGAAACAAATCATTAAAGATTACATTCTACCAAGCAAAGAAATGGAAGGAGTCAGCGAGAAAACTCTTCTTAAAGCGAGAGAAGAGAGTATCGTGTTATTAAAAAACGCTATCAAATAAGAATCTACATTTCCAAGGGGGAGTGCTGGTGAAATATCGCTCTCCAATTTTTGTTTTTCTTTACATACACTGTCGTAATAATGGCGTAAAAACTACCTTTTTCTCCCTCGAGCGATGATTCCGTATTAACTTTGTAATTCAATAACGCGCTATTATCCGAAAGAGTAATAACATTTGGTTCTTTGATTTCGAAATGTAGTAATTCTCTGGGATTGTTTTCGATCTCTTTTATAGCTTGTTCTTTGTTAATAACTCCAAAGGAGGTCACTACGAGTCCGTCATCATGCATGTAATTTCTAAAAAATTCAGCGTCTCGGTTTTTATTGGCATTCCAGGCTTTTTCTTCCAATTTTAGGAGGTGGGTCAGTAAATCTTCCATTAATGATTGAGACATTCTAGTGCATCTTTATACAACTCTTATATTTAAATCTAACTGAAAAGAGCTATAACGCTTTAATTAATTCAATTATTTAAAAAATTAAAGACTAAATATAGGAATCGTGAATTTAAAGGTTGTTCCATTGTTTCTTCCTTCAGACTTTCTATTTTAAGAGTTTTAAGTCAATTGATTGAAGTTCTTCTAATATGGCTTTGATCTTTTTAATAAGAGCTAAAACTACTATATTTTAAAAAACTATTATATTGCTTAATTAGCGTTAAATTCCTCAATGGCTTCAAAACACGCCATAATATTTTCCGGTGGAACATCGGGCAGAATATTGTGAACCGCACTCCATACAAATCCACCTCCAGGAGAGAAGTTTTCAAGTAATTCTAAAACATGCTTCTTAACCGCTTCTGGCGTTTTCCAAGCAAGAACATCACGAGTATCTACACCACCTCCCCAAAATGTAAGATCATCCCCATAGTTTTCTTTTAAATACTTTGGATCCATATCTTTTGCGCTAATCTGCACGGGATTAAGAATATCAATTCCTGTTTCAATCAGATCGGGAAGTAACGCTGTTAGGGACCCACATCCGTGGAAAAAAATCTTCATGCTACTGTGCTTTTTAATGTAATCGCACACTTCGGTATGAAGAGGTTTAAACATCTTTCTAAAAATTCTTGGGCTGATAAGAGGTCCATTATTTTCGCCCAAATCGTCTCCAATTCTTATAATATCTACAACATCGCCTATATAACCACATATGACTTTTAATCCCTCCATCCAGAATTCCAACATCATATTGAGAAGTTTCTCTACTTTTTGAGGGTGTCGAAGGATATCTACTAAAAATTTGTCCATTCTCCTAAATGCATTTCCGAATTCGAGAAAAGATGCGTTGAAACTTAAGATTACCGCTTTCTGTGTTGTCTCTTTTAGATCAATTACGCGTCTTCTTAGCGTTTTCCAAAACCGGCGTTCTCTCGTATTGCTAAACGGAGGGGTAGGAACCGCGTAGAAGAAATTTTTATTCATCATTTTAAAATATTCGACTTTATCTTCAGGATATTTTTCCAAACAAGGAAAATACACGGGATCTGCGACTAACGCGGATTTAGACATAGTGCCTAATACCGTACCGTCCTCGTGAAGTATGTCCATAGATCCGTCAGGATTAAAGCGGGGTTTGAAATATTGGGGAAATTGCGCGTCGATTCCGTTGATGTGTACATCGTACCAATCTTCGTCGTTTCTATTAAAAGTCCTCCCAATATCAAGCGCGTCAATATTAAAATGTTCGATTATTTCGTCTTCTACAATTGCCAACTGTTGGATAGGATCGTAAATCCTTACATGACCTTTATCAATGCCTAGGTAATTTTTTAGATTGTGGTAAGCAATAGCGGTTATTCCGGTAACGGTGGTTGCGCCTAAATCAACAGGAACTCTATCTGGTTCCTTGTGTTCTATTACGCTTAAAATTCGTTCTCTCGAATTCATATTGCATATAAAAAGTGAATTAGCATTTATAGATTTACCACCTTTTCCCGTGAATATAATAACTTGACTACTATGTGATTATATAAAAAGAGAGTTTACTCACAGTAATACTTGTCATTTACTTAAATTAAGACAAAAATAATTCCCCAGAATCTCTTTGTGTATTACCTTAAATCCAACTTCCTTTCCAAGGTTAATGTAATACATGAGATCTTGATGTTTATTCCAATTGGTTCCGTATCCTGTATGAATTAAATTCTGATCGTTTAGCGTAATTTCAAGAAAAATAATATAAAATACATCAGTTTGAGAGGGATTAATCGGAATTATTGGATCCCAAATAACGAAAGTGCCTTCGTCTCGGAGGATTCGATGAATTTCCTTAAAAACTAGTTTATGGACTTTAGGATTCATATACATTAAAGAGAAAAAAGCGGTTATAGTGTAAAAACTATTATCTAAAAATAAGAGATTTGTAGCATCCATATTAATTTTCAAGCTTTTTAAATCCCCTGCATCCATCGCTTCGAGTAACTCTCCTTTATTCTTATCAATTGATACTACCTGATCACCTTTAAGCTGACCAATTATCCCTTCCCCCCCACCTCCGATATCAAGAATCCTGCCTTCAAAATTTTTGCTATTTAACTTAACTTCAGAAAAAACTAAGTGGTAATTTTGGTTTTCGTATTCCTTAAAATATTTTTCAAGATCTTCAGAAGAACAAAACCAAGAGTTATCAATTAACTTACCTTTAAGTTTATTACTTTGAAATAAATCTTGAATTTCTTCGTTATTTAGATCCTTGAACAACCATTTTCGAATGTCATTAAAGTTATAATATTCTACATTCTCTATTATCAGTGTGTCTTTCATAAAATGAAAAATCTTTAGGGAAAAATAAAATTGATCATACATCTAAGTAATATTAGGTAATTGAATCGAGTATTTCTTTTTCAAGTTTACTCGGAAAAAGATAAACCCAATAGAGAAATTACATTTAAATTCAATAATAAAAATAAAACTATAAACTGGTTAATTCATCTAATGCTTTTACAAATTTTTTAGCGTTATTCGTTGAAACGCTACCCTTTCTTCCACGGTGGCGCAACCAAAATGTATAAATCTTTCCTGATTTCAGTTTTATTACAACCAAACCTTTTTTTATAAAATACGTGTCAATATCTGAATAGAGTATCGAAAAAACGCTTTCTTCATATTGAAAAACGACTTTATTTTCATCAAAAACAATGGTATTAAATCCACCTTGCGCGTTGCGAACTGTTTGAAACACTTTTGTTAGTTCGCCTTCGGTATACGCTCCCTTTATCGACCAAATTTTTTCGTCAACCATTTTCTCACCATCATAATAGAATTCAAATTTATATTACATATTTACCAAAATACTACCTTGAAATATGAAATGAAATCAATCTATTTATTTAATTATTTACCTTGAAGAACACAGAAATGTTTCTTAGATTTTCGCGATTGATACAATTCCGAAAAATGAAAAACTAATAATTTTTCTTATATTTTCTAACATAACTAACTTAACAATCACATTAATATGAAAGAAAAAGCGTTTCAAGATTATTACACTAATCAGATGGCCCATTGCTATGGTTGTGGACCTTTAAATGAGAAAGGTTATCAATTGAAGAGTTATTGGGACGGAGAGGAAAGCGTTGCGAAATTTACTCCCAAATCTTACCAAATTTCTTTTCCAGGATTTGTATACGGGGGGTTACTTGCATCGTTAATAGATTGTCACGGTACAGGAACAGCATCCGCAGCGGCATATCGAAGTGAAGGAAGAGAGATGGGAACTCCTCCTGAATTAAGGTTTGTTACTGCTTCTTTACATGTAAATTACTTAAAACCAACTCCTATTGACGGAGAGTTGACACTGAGAGGAAGAGTAAAAGAAGTTAAAGGTAGAAAAGTAGTTGTAAGCGTAGATTTATACGCAAAAGGGAAAGTATGCGTTTCAGGAGAAGTTATAGCAATTAAAATTCCTGAAACTATGATCTTGAAATAATTCTTTTCTTCTTACGAATTAATCTGTTGTCAATAGAAAACCGCGTTTTTATAAACCCATTAAATGGTACTATAGATCTCAACTAAAGGAATATTAATTGTTTATTAAAATCGTTAGCTTAACTTGAGATAAAATCACCATTAAAGCTAAATTATACTTGTATTTCTTTTCAGACTAGTCAAACTTAGATTTATATCAAAACCGATCCATTTTACATTTAAGAACAAAACCTATAATATTATTCAAAACTATGTCGAAAATTAATTCTCAGATAAAGAGTAACGAAAAAAAGGCAATCATTTTATACGATTCTAAGTATGGAAACACGAAGAGAGTGGCATTAGCGATAAGCCGTGGCTTAGAAGCGGGAGGAGTCTGGGTTGATTGTCTTTCGATAAATGAGTTTGATCTCAATGACCTATCTGATTACGAGATAATTGGTATTGGGAGTCCAACCCACTTTCGAAGACCTTCGAAAGTTGTTAGAGAGTTTTTGACCCTTATTAAACCAATTAAACTACATAACAAGTACGGATTTGCATTTGAAACCAAAGCAATGTTTACCTTAGCAGGATCAGCTGGAAATAAGATTTATAGCGTATTAAAAAAGAAGAAACTCAAACTCTTGAGAGATGTAATAACAGGAGTCGTCACTGAGGATGTCGGACCGCTAAAAGAAAACACCTTAAGCAAAATGGAACAGATTGGGATTGAACTTGCTGAAAATTTAAAACTCAATTCTTAGGGATAAAGCATTTTTTCTTTCCAGGTATCAAAATAAATGCCCTTGTACACAATATCGGGTATTACTGTATTTATTTTTTCTTTCTTCAAACTTTCTACCACATTATTCATTTGACCCATCGTATTCGTCCATAAGTAACATAAAAGAAAGTTTGGCATGTTGCTAAAGCTCCAAATAAAGAAGATGTTTGGTTTGTATTTCTCTGTGAGGTATTGAGCAAGTTCTTGCTTATCAACGGACGGAGCTGTATTCAATTGAATTAAAGTGAAGATGTCGTTGCTAGAATTCGGATTAAATTCTATAGTTAAATCGATGATTCCCTCTTCAATCAACCTATTTAATCGACGGCGTACCGTGTTTGAAGTGCTATTTACATCATCCGCTATTTCTGAAATCGGTTTGCGAGAGTCATTGTGGAGCGAACGTATTATTGAAATATCTAATTCGTCCATACTCATAGTTCTTGAACGAGGAGTAATGTACGCAAGAGGAGAATGGTAAAAAACTCCGTGAAGCAATCCAATTTGGGGAGTTTTAATGCTTGCTGTTTGAGACACAAAAGAAGAATACTCGTCTAATTGGTGGATGTCTTTTAAAAGCGAGCCAATATAAAGATAATTTCTACTCGATAGAATTATGTTATAGGTATTCTCGTGTTTACTCAATTCGTTTACGATGTTATCCATATTTTGAGAATCACTCTGTCCAAAAATAAACGCAAAAATTGCATTTATCGCGTAGGGTTTAATCCCTGCTCTAAACTTTTTAATTATGCCAAGGTCTATTAAATTCTGAACTCGTTTATACACAGCGTTAACCGACAATCCCAAATAGTCCGCAATTTCTCTGTAAGACAATCGAGAATTTACGATAAAAAGGAGTATTATCTTTATATCGTTATCATCCATACCATAAAAGAATAAAAAATAAAATAAATTAATTTAGGTTTAAGAAGGACTCACTGTTTTATAATTTGTTTCAGAACTAACGAATTTTCGATATTTTCCTTTAACGAACTTTCCAAACTTTATTAATAACAACAAACTTACCAGCGCCATAGCAAATAGAATAATTGTACTTAAAGGAGTGAACGAACAATGAGCTATATATCCTAAGTAGCAAGATTTAGAAGCTCCAAAACCTCCTAAAAGCGTAGTGGGAATCATGGTCCATATTCCGGTAACTATTCCTCCTATAAACATGGTTAAAATAAATGTGAAATAGAATGAGAGGAAGAACATTTTCAGAATCGCTTTAATTATTTGTTTTATATTTAGTTCCATCAAGTTTTCCTTTGATTGTATATTGATTTAATTAAGAAACGAGTTTTTCAGTATATAACTTCAATTTTAGGGTTATTTCTAGAGATATACAATTTCTCATGAGAAAGATGGTAGGTTTGTCAACTTACTAGTTGAATATATTACTATATTTCTTCCATTATTTTTGTCCCCTTTTGGAATATTTTTTATGAATTCATGAGGAGTAGAGCTAAATTCATAAATAAATGTAAAATACATTCCTATTGAGTAAACGTAGTTATATATGAGGCTTATTCGTTTCTTAAGAATAACAACAAATAATTTAAATTAGATAGTGGTAAATGTTATGAAAATACTTGCAATTATAGGAACAGGAAGAAAAAAAGGAAATACTAGCAAGTTAGTAGAAACATTTAAAGAAAAAGTAGAGCACATCGCAGAAACTCAAAGTTTAAATCTGGAGTTCGAAAAATTATTTTTGGTGGATTATCAAATTCAGCATTGTATAGGTTGCCGCATTTGCTTTAATAGTGGGGAAGAAAAATGCCCTTTTAGGAACGATGATGTGAAGGTAATCAAGCAGAAAATAATGGAAGCTGACGCGATAATTTTTGCTAGTCCGGTGTATGTTGGAGATGTAAGCTCTCTAATGAAGGCATTAATCGATCGCTTAGCACATGTATGTCACAGACCACAATTTTACGAAAAAGTTGGATTAATATTAGCTACTACTGGAGGGTCAATGACAGGTCATGCAACTAGAACCATTGCAGGAGCTTTTTACAGTTGGGGGTTGACTGTAGCGGGAATAAAAGGATTTAGCACATCAGATTATATCTCGAAGGAGAATTTAGAAATAAAATACGGGCAAAAAATAAAGAAACTCGCGAAAAAATGCGTATCGAGTTTGAAAAGGAAATCCTACCTCAATCCCTCTACATTTAATCTGGCTATGTTTCTCATGAGAAAAAAGTATTGGAGTGAGTTTGACAAGGAATCCTACGATTTTAAGCACTACGAATCTCAAGGATGGTTAGAAAAAGATCAGATATACTACTTTCAATACGAACCCAGTTATGTAAAAAAAGTGGCAGCTAAAGTGCTTTGTAAGATAATGGATGCAATTATTGTTAATTAACTATTGCACCTATAGCTTCAATTATATAATTAATCTAATTTTTTCTCGGGAATAGCCATTAAATCTCCAAGTTCTTCTTTTTTCGAATAAGGTTTTAATCTAAACGCATACTTGTAAGTTTTATTTGCTTTTAACTTGTACTCTTTATGCACATTTGCAATACCTGGTAAGTCTCCACCGACTCCTTTTTGATTGTGGTCTATATTAAGAGTGTTGAAAGGTCTCCTCGGTAATTCGTAGTTATGAGTGTATTTCTCGAGATCATCCATCGTATAAGGCCATACGCTAAAATTCAGAAGATGATCTCCTATATTGGAAACTAACAAGCCAAATTCTGCATCATTCTCAATCGTAATCCACCTGACATCCGTTCGATTTCCGTTTTCTTGTGGTCTCACATATGTGTGTATTAATTCTTCAACCGTTCCTGAGTATATCCCTACTGCCGCTCCTGTTTTTCTATCAAGCATCGTCTCGTGAGGACCTCGCCCAAACCAAGTTATCTTAGAAAATTCCTGTGGAATAGTGGTTTGCATTCCAAACCGTATCATTTCTCGATCTGGAGTAAACTCTACTTCCACAAAGATACTCCCGTCGCTATAGATCTTATAATTCGAAATTAAATTGTTATTAGAATTACTTATTTTTACTAAAGTATTGATGCTAACGACATTAGAATTAATTTTGTTGAATTTCATTTCGATAATTTTTCTACTTGCATACGCATTCTTCCAACTATAGTCAACTCTGAACGATTCAGAATCTCTAAAATCGTCGTCTACTTTACCAAGATCGTTATCAGTTGGGGCTCTCCAGAAGTTTGGCAACAAAGAACTGTTAATGAATTTTACTGATTTATAAGTTAACGATTCTACTACTGCTGTTGTTTTTCCAAATAATAATTTGAAATCCTTATTATATATCTTGCAAACTTCGTCAAATTCTTCTAAAATTAATTCCGATGCATTCTTAATTTCTGCAGGGTTTTTAGGAGATTCTATGGGGAGGAGAAATTGATCCCATGCAATTAAATGTCCTTTATCTGCCCATAACTCGTCATTCGCAAGAGAAAACTCAAACTTGATATGATATTCCGAATTAGGTCTAATCGTTGGCTTTTTAAAGCTAAAAACGATATTTTCCTCTTGATTTGGCAGGATTTTATCAATCTCAAGTTTCCCCTCATCAATTTTAACGCCATTTTCTGTGAGTTCCCATTTAGCTTTTACTGAATCAAGTTTTATAAAACAAAATTTGTTCCTAACCTTAATTTTACCCTCTAACAGGTCAATAGGGAGAACTTGTATGTTTTGATATACTTTCTTTACTTCATATAAAGATGGATTAGGCCTACGGTCGGGCATCACGATTCCATTAATGCAGTAGTTTCCATCATTAGGCTGATCTCCATAATCCCCTCCATAAGCAAAGTATTGAATGCCCTCTTCAGACTTTTTTAATAATCCTTGATCTACAAAATCCCAAATGAACCCACCAACTATATTTGAGTATCCTTCAAAAAGATCCATATATTTTTGAAAATTTCCTAGACTATTTCCCATAGCGTGTGCGTATTCGCACCACATTAGTGGTTTTAGGGGAGAAACTTTGCGTTTTAGATCCTTTTTCGCTGTTCTTTCAACTTTCTGTGGTGGAAAGTACATATTGCTTTTAAAATCGGATACTTCTTGGTTAAAGTCACCTTCATAATGTATTGGTCTGGTAGAATCGATAAGAAGAGTCTCACTCTTCATCTTTCGAAATACATCACCAAAACCAGCTTCGTTGCCTAAAGACCAAATTATTACACAAGGATGATTTTTGTCGCGTTCGACCATTCTTTTCATCCGATCTAAACAAGATTCTTCCCATCGTGGATCGCTATTCGGTAATTTATCTCTTAAGCCGTGGGATTCAATATTACACTCGTCAATTATGTAGATACCATACAAATTGCATAAATCGTAAAATACTGGCTGATTAGGATAATGACTTGTACGGATGGCGTTGATGTTATGTTTTTTCATGAGGATAATATCTTGAACGGTTCGTTCGTAGGGAACTGCCCTTCCATGAACTGGATCGTGCTCGTGTCTATTAACTCCTTTAAGAATTATCGATTTCCCATTTAACAATAACTCCCCTTTAGGGCTAATCTCGATTTTTCTAAACCCAAATTTCGTGTGTACAACCTCGATGACTTCTCCCAATGGATCTATAAGCTCTATAACGATATCGTAAAGGTTTGGAGTTTCTGTAGTCCATTTTCTTGGATCATCGATTTCTGAAGCAATTTCAAGAATAGAATTACCATTAGAGTTTACGCTAAAATTTTGACTAAACAAAGGATCTACTAAAGTCTCGTAACTTTTATCGTCTACCACAGATAATTTTAACTGTACATTTTGAATATTGGTTTCGTGATAATTTCGGACATTCACAATCGCTTTAAGCATTGCATTTGTATAATTTTCATCTAACTCGGAGTGGATGTAATAATCTCGGATTCTTAATTTCGAAGTAGAAAAAAGATATACATCTCGATAAATTCCTGAAAACCTCCACATGTCCTGGTCTTCTAAATACGAACCATCGCACCACTTATAAACCTCCACAGAGACAGTATTTTCTCCGATAACAATAAATTCTGATACATCAAATTCTGCGGGTGTCATGCTATCTTGGCTATATCCCACTTTCCTTCCATTAATCCAGAGATAAAACGCAGATTTTACACCAGCGAAATGAATAAAGATCTTTCTATCGACCCACGAATCTGGAATTGTAAAACGCCTTTTGTAAGAGCCTACTGGATTGTCTTGATGATCGATAGAAGGAATCTTTTCCAATCCGATGCTGTAAGGATATTTGATGTTTGTATATATGGGAATACCGTATCCTTGCATTTCCCAATTGCTTGGAACAGTTATTTCGTCCCATCCACTTACATCGAAGTCTTCTCGATAAAAGTCATCCTGTTTAGTAAATGTGTTTTCTGAGAAGTAAAATCTCCACTTACCATTTAAGGTTTGAATATACGGGTAGTTTTGAATGTCTTCTTTAATAGCTGATTCTAAGTCGCTATAGAACCGTAAAGTGCAATGAGGCGGTTCTTTATTCTTAGAAATTACATTTAGATTTTCCCAATCGAATATTTCGTTCATTTATGCACCAAATTAAGTCCTACCTTTGTTTAAAATATTACATCTAAATCTTGGGTTTACAGTACAAGAAAATAAATTACAATTAAACAAAAACCTTACTTGATATTTTACCGCAATCTTTTGAAACTCTTCAACATTATCTAATTAAAATTAAACAATACTAGATGTGTCTGAATTCTTTAGTGTAATTAACCATGAAAATGTGAAGGTAGCAGTCCATTGCGACGACCATTTCACCTTTGGGACCTCACCCTATTACGCCCACCAAAACGGATTAGCGATCGATATTTATCGAAGCTTGTCGCTAAATAATTACGAAGCGTTGAGCCCGGTATCAGGAAAAATTACAAAAATCAGAGTCCTTAAAGCGCCTAACCCTAAATTTCTCGATGGAATTAATAGAGATTACCTTACGCTAATAGAAAACCCCTCCCATCCAGAAAGCGTTTTTAAAATAATGCACATTAACCCGTCGTTAAATGAAGGAGACTGGATCGAAATCGGAGAAAATTTGGGTACCACAATCAAAAATGGCTACTTTGCACCTTGGTCAAGCCCTCATATTCATCTTGAAATAAGACCAAAAGAGGATGCAATACGAGCGAGGGGAGGAAAAAATTTTCCATTAGTATTTGATCCTATGTTTTCTAAGAAAACCCCAATTAAAACTAAAAATCAATATAAAATCCCAATAAATATTGAAGAATTAACCCCTGAATTTGTACTATGTCGCGTAAAACTGGAGGGGTTTTACCACAAATTAGCTCCCTTTTGCGGTATTAAAGTTCAAATAGATAATATCAACTGCATTTTTGATGGGGGGATTCCCCATTATAAGGGAGGTCTTGTAATTTTTCACAAGGACTGTTCTTTATCGAAAAAGGGGATAATGAAGCTTAATGACATTACCGCAGGATTTATTACTCATATTAGAGACAATTTTGCTTTTATTAATTTTTACCTCCTCAAGATATATTTCAACGAGGAACATGTTCGGGGAGTCTCGTTTTTCCTTGCTAATAATCGGCCCCTCATTAAAATAATCCTATTGAATGGTGAAAGTCTCAGTTCAATAAGTAAATCGTCAAATTACATAACCATAAATAAAACCTCTATGATATAACTAGTTTAGAGGATATTATCTCTAAGCATGATGTTCTATGACAAATAAACCTAGAATAAAGAAGCCCTATATCAAATGCTAATGCAATTATAGAGTAATAACGGAAATTTCTTCCATTAAAATGGCGTGAAGTATTTCTAAATCCTTTTCACTTAGTTCCTTTCTCTTTTTCCCGTCCATTTTAAGAAATTGGCTATAATCGATCATGGTTTTTCTCAATTTTTCAATGAAATATTGTATCTAAGTGTAAATAATTATGATGAATATTTATATTCCATTATTATTTACATATATGTCCATATCATTACAACAACTTTTTTATAATTTGGATTTCTCAATTGTTTTTAAAACATCAAGGTATTTCAAATATTTTTGAATTTCGCTTTTATCAATAACAAAATCCAACTGCCTTATAAAATGTTGCTCGAGAAATCTTAATTGGGACTCTGAGATTAAGAACTTGCTATTGCTATCTACCTCTCCCATTAACTCCAATTCGTCCCATTTTATGTTTCGATCGATTAATTGTAAGGAAATCCATTCGAAGATTTCATTGATATTTTCGCTGGTTTTAGCCGAAGTTTCAACATAATAAAGTCCTAACTTTTCTGCAAGCTCTTGTGCTTCCATAGTTGAGATTCTACGTTCATTTTCCAAATCAGCTTTATTCCCCGCAAGAACTACTAGTAGATTGGGAGAAGCTACTTTTATTAAGGTTTCATAATAATAATTTATATTTTCAAAAGATTTAGGGTCAGTTATATCAAACACTATTATTCCTACATTAGAATCCGACAAGTAGTCGGGCCAAAGTCGCTTGAATTGCTCTTGTCCTGCTAAATCCCAGATTAAAAAACGCACGGAAGTGTCTAATTCTTTGAATTTAACTTCTTTTTTTGATATGAACGCACCAATTGTGGCTCTATAATCACCAATAAAGACTCCACTTATGTATCTATTCACGATTGAGGTTTTACCCACTCCCCCATCACCAATTAGAGAGAGTTTATAGACAAAATCAGGCGAATGACTCCACTTTTTTCGGTAATTATCCATTTTATACTTGACTTTCTCTATATCGCTCTCTCGTTTTAATTTTGGAATCACCGGGCTAACAGGCAAATCTCCATCAATAATGTGGGCCGCTTTTTCAGCAACGATATAGGTATATGGAAACACCTCATCAACAAAAGTTAATGGGTCGAGAATGGTTATTACTACAAACTCGGTCCCAGATTCGCAAAAAGTGAACCTATATTTGTCCGTATCGAAGCTACCGGCTCCAAATGTCCCTAAATCAAAATCTATTGTAATTTTTTTTAGAATCACATCAACTAATGCGCTAAAAGCTCCTATAAACCTCTTTTCATCAGATTTATCTTTATCTCGGGTTAAAATGTCGATCATTAACCCGTCTTTTCCAACAATTAGTACAGAAATTAACGATTTTCCCACTTGTTGCATGTACCACTTAAATAACGCGTGTATCCTTTCTTTATCGTAATACGACATGTTCCCATTCCATTAGGTAAAAATAAGTATTTACGGCTCAAATATAGTTTTTTAATATATATAAAAATTATAAAGTGAAGATATTTGAATTCTTTTAATTGGAAAAAATAAATCTTAGGTCAAATTTTCCTCCAACACCGAAATTAAGTTTAAATATACATTTTACATTACTCTAAGCTAATCTTACTTAAATTTTAGAGGTTCGAAATAATGATTACCTGGATCTTAGCAGGATTGCTTTCAATATGGTTAATTGTTAAACGGTTTGGAAAGGATGGTATGATACATGGAGAACCCTTAGGTATGCCACGGGGAACTGTTAGAGCATTCGTGACATTATTGATTATAACTTTTCCGTTTCAGTATTTGCTCGCAAATGGTAACATCCCCCCACTTATTATCAATGTAATTTTTGTTCTAGTTGCTTTTTACTTTCAAGCAAGAAAAGGAGGAAAAGAGACCATTGAGGAAGTGATTAAAGAGATAAAAGAAGAAAGAACCGAAGAAATCGAAGAAGAGGAAGAAAAGTATCCCTTATACCTACCAAGATATACTGTTAGAATTTCCTTAGTAATTATTTTGATTTTAATAGTTTTAATTAACACATTATGGGTTTCGGTCCCATTTGAGGCAACTAATACATTACTTGAGTTGCTCTTAATAGTGATAGTGTTTTTTATCGGCGTTTTCTTTAGGAACATTAGTATAAAGCGAGTTAAAAAAGGAATCAAAAAGAAAATAGAGAAAGTAGATGAACAAGCAGGATTAACAACAATTGAGATTTTAGAGGAAGTGCTTAAAGAAGAAAAAACGATGAAGCATATGATTGGCCGAAACATCATTTCTATAATAGCGATCATCTCAATGTTAGTTTCTCTGTTATTATATACCTTTACAATAGATTACTCAATCCAAATACTTCCAATCTACACTTTTTCCGTAAAAGAAACTCTGTTGTTGGTTATACAATTCTATTACGGTTTTCGAGATTGAATTCCTTTTTTTTTTTTGTGTATTTTTACATTTATCAAAAGCATAGAGATTTGTTAATTATTAAATACAAGAAATACTATTATTATTCAGTATGAAAACAATAAAAGCTAATTTCACCATATTACGAGGATTACCGCATATCGTTGAGTATGGCACTCAGTTAGCTTTATTGTTGTTGAAATAAGCGATTTAAATCCTACTTTCTCTTTCTTAAACATATCTGGATTTGATCGCGTAGAAACAACTAAAAGAAGGAGATTAATTTAGGATTCGAATCGAAAATATTAATAAGAGTTAACGAAAAATGTACGACGCTCAGAAAATAGAGAAAAAATGGCAATCAATTTGGAAGGATAAAAAGGTATTTGAAGCTAACCCTATTGCCCAGAAACCTAAAAAATTCATCACGGTTCCTTATCCATACGCTTCTGGAACAATGCACATTGGTCACGGTCGTAGTTATGTAAACGGTGACGTGTTTGCGAGGTATTATAGAGCAAAAGGATACAATGTTCTTTTTCCAATGGCTTTCCACATAACTGGGACTCCTGTATTAGCGATCTCCTCTTCAATTGAAAGAGGTGACGAGGAAGTTATCAACAGAATAACTGAATACGTCCGAATTCACACAGAAGATAAAAATCTCGCTAATAAAATCGTGCAATCCTTCGTTGATCCGTGGAATGTAGTCAAATATTTTTCAGAGAAGATGAAGGTTGACTTAAATTCAATAGGGATGAGCCTCGATTGGAGAAGAGAATTTACTACGGGCGATAAAGTCTACAATCGATTTATCGAATGGCAATATCACCATTTAAACGAATTGGGATATATTGAGAAAGGAGAATATCCTATTCTATATTGCCCTTGCGATAAAAATGCAGTTGGAGAGGATGATATCTCGAGCGGAGATGAGTTGGACTTAAATATCAACGAGTTCGTATGTATTAAATTTCCTTTTGAAGATGGATTTTTAGTTGCTTCCACATTACGACCAGAAACAATTTATGGGGTAACGAACATATGGATTAAACCCAATGGAAAGTATGTAAAAGCCTCTGTTAATAACGAGAATTGGTTTGTATCCGAGGAAGCGACCTTTTTGCTAGAAAATCAGAATAAGGTTGTAGTAGTTCTCAAAAAGTTTAAGGGAGAGGAAATTGTTGGAAAAAAAGCTGCTGACATTTTTAGGATGAAAGAAATACCTATTCTACCTGGAGATTTCGTTGACACCGCTACAGCTACAGGAGTAGTATATTCTGTACCAGCTCATGCCCCATACGATTATCGGGCACTGTTAGATTTACAAAAGAATAAACAGGTAATCAAGGAATTTGGATTAAACGAGAGAGAAATTGAGCTAATATATCCCATTGCGATTATTGAATTAAAGGGGTTTAAGGACTTTCCCGCTAAAATGTATTGCGAAAAGTATTGTGTAAAGACTCAATTGGACACAGAAGGATTAGATTTAGCGACGAGTGAAAATTATAAAGAAGAGTTTTATAATGGCGTGCTTAACGAAAAATGCGGAAAATACGAGGGAATGAGTGTTAGCGACGCTGCTCTACAAGTTTCTTTGGACTTAATTGAGGAAAATGAAGCCGATAGGCTATATGTTCCTGTAACAAAAAATCTAAGGTGTAAGTGTGGAGAAACTGTTATCGTTTCAATATTAAAAGATCAATGGTTCCTCAATTTCAACGCTGGAGATTGGAAAGAAAAAGCTTTTAAATGCTTAAATACCATGGACATAGTTCCTAATAAGTACAGGTTAAACTTCGAAAACATTTTTAATTGGTTAGAAAAACGACCTTGCGCTCGCAAAAGGGGGTTAGGAACCAAATTTCCTCTTAATAAAGAATGGATAATCGAATCGTTAAGCGATTCTACGATATACATGGCATTCTACACAATTATACATAAGATAAAACAGTATCAAATCAAACCCGAGCAATTAACGTTAGAATTCTTCGATTACATTTACCTTAATAAAGGAAACTTAGAAGAAATCGCAAATTCAATTAACTTAGATGTAGAGTTTATTAAAGAATTACAATCAGAGTTCTTATATTGGTATCCTGTCGATCACCGTCACACTGCTATAATGCACATATCTAATCACCTAAGTTTTTACATTTTCCACCACGTAGCTATTTTTCCGGAAAATCATTGGCCTAGAACCGTGAGTTTAATAGAGCCCTTAATAAGAGAAGGGCAGAAAATGGGTAAATCTAAGGGTAATGTCATAAACTTAGCAGATATCAAGGAAAAGTACTCAGCAGACTTATTTAGGTTTTTCATAACACATAGTGCAGATTTCGGGATAAAAGTGGATTGGAGAGCGGTGGAGATTCAATCTACGAGAAGCCATTTAACTAGGTTTTACAGCTTTATGGAAAAAAACATAGAATTATCGCAAAACATTGAGGGCAAATATCAAAATCTCACTCAACCACTGCTCAAAGTCACTATATCGAAAATTTGGAGGATTTTCGAATTAATAGAAGAATCTATTAGCAGTTTCAATCTAAGAAGATATCTTCAAGTTGCTTTTTACGACACTTTCAATTTAATTCAAGAAGCGGAGAAGTTTTCCGAAATAAAAGAGGAATTCCTAATTTTCTTTAGAATCGTTCTACCTCATTGGTTAGAAGTCTTATCTTTAACAATCCCTCATATTTGTGAAGAACTATGGAGTAAAACCGGATTTGAAGGGTTAATTTCAACCCAAATATGGAATTCATTAGATGAGACTTATGTATTACCGGACTTTGAGAGAGAATTCGATTATATTGAACAGGTCATCGAAGATATTCAAAATATAAGAAAAGTAATCAAACAAAATACTATAGAAAAGGTGTATTTATACACAGCTCCCGATTGGAAATATTTAGTCCAAGAGATCATGATAACTAAGGGGAATAATTTTGATAAGGTAATAGCCGAACTTCGACGCAGTAAAAAAATTAAACTCGATAAAGAAGTAGTCTCATATGTGAAAGGTCAACTAAGAGATCAAGCGAGAAAAAAAGAAATGCTACAAATAAATGAAGAAGTTTCGCTGTCAAATTACAAATCCCATATCGAGAAAAAGACAAATAGTTCAATCGAAATTAATTCGCAGTTCGATCCTGAAGGTAGGGCTATCAAGTCAAAACCCTACAAACCCGCTATCTATATAAAAATTTAAAATACAAATAATTACCTCGTTTTTCTTAGAAGATAATTGTAAAGTTATAATGGTTTTTGGGATATTTTTATCACCACATACATTTAATAGTGGGAACCATATTATTATTTTAGATGGGGATGGTTTGATTGAATTTTGATGTGAAGTTCTTTTTATGGTTTGAAAAAATCAATGGAGTGATATTTGGGTTGTTAAGTGTCATAGTCTCGATCTTTTCTGTTATTACAGCCTATTTACTCTATATTGCGACCGATCCGACCTTTACCTTTTTCACGAATTGGATTAGCGATCTAGGAATTGGTCCGAACGGTGCAAATATCATATTCAATTTAGGTTTAGTTGTATCTGGAGTTTTGAACATCGGATTCCAACTTTATGTAGTAAGAAACTTGAGAAAAAAAGGAGGGCCAATCAAGGAAATTCAAGTTTTACAAATAATTGGAATCATCGCAACTATCGGATTAATCTTTGTAGGTTTATTTCCTTATAATATCTCTCTTTTAGCTCATGGGCTATCAGCAAACATCTATTTTATAGGAGCGTTTTCCTATTTCATACTATATGGTTATATCAGTTTCAAAACCCCAAAAGTATCAAATATGCAAGGAATATTTAGCGTATTTACAGCGTTATTTTTTGGAGTACATGTGGTGCTTTTATTCCAAATTCCAATTCTACCATCTATTTTTGCTCCTATAATTAAAGTAAGCGAATGGTTGACCTTGATTGCATTAGATTCATGGTTATTCCAGACTGTTATAATTTCAAGTAAAATTTACAAACATCTGAGAAAAATACTACTAAAGTTACCGTAAGAAACTATACTTTAATAATTGGAATAGTGAAATAGAAGGTGGAACCTTTATTTCTACCTTCCGATTCGACCCATATTTTCCCAGCATGTAGTTCAATTATTTTCTTGCAGATGTATAATCCTAAACCAGAACCTTCTGAAATTACATCGTGCCCTTGACCAAATCGCTCTATTTTTCCAAATTGCTGAAAAATTTGTTCTTTTTCTTCTGGTGTAATCCCTATTCCATTATCTTTAACGGAAACTTTAAAAAAATCTCCTTCAATTTCAGTTTTTACTTCAATTTTACCCTTTTGGGGGGTGTATTTGATTGCGTTGCTGAGCAAATTGGCGAGAACTTCGTATAATTTCTCTTTCTCAAATTTTGTGGTTAAGTTTTCGTGAATATTAAGGGTGAGTGTTTGACCCCTGAATGTCAACTGAGGTTGCAAGGAATTTACCGTATAGCGAATGAGGAACGCTAAATTCTCTGTGGTTTTATTCAGACGACTTTTTCCAGACTCAAGTTTGGAAACTTCTAATATGTCTTGTATTAAATTCTGTAGTCTAGTACACCCATCTTTAATAAGCAGTAACATTGACATCATGTCTTGGTTCATAGCCGCACCGTATTTAGATAATATCAGCTGTGTAAAACCTTTAATCGAGACTAACGGAGTTTTCAGTTCGTGAGATGTTCGTCTTAATAATTCAGACTTGAGGTTATTTAACTTTATTAACTCTTGTTGAAGGTTCATTCGGTCGTTAATGTCTACTTGCGAGATTAATTCTGCTCGTTTACCATTGTAGGATATAATTTTAGAAATATGATCCACCCAAAATTTTTCACCTGATTTTTTCATACCTAGCATAGGGAAATGAGCTGGATTACCGTCTTTTATCGATTTCCTATACTTCATTACCGTTTTTAGCGATTCGGGGGCGATGACTTTAGTTACATCGAATGGATTCCAGCTTAAGGCTTCCTCAATAGAATAACCATACATATCCGCCATTCCTTGGTTAACATATTTTACAGGTCCATCTTCTTGAACTATCATAATCCCCAGGAAGGTTTGCTCCGCAATATTTCTGAATTTTTCCTCAGACTCTCTTAGTTTTTCCTCAAAATCCTTACGCTCAGTGATGTCAATAATAGATAATAGATCTGCAAGTTTTCCGTTGTAGGTAATAGTTTTGGATAATATTTCGATCCAAATTGTCTCTCCAGTTTTTTTAAGTCCACGAAATTGGTACTGCTGAATTACATCCCCTATACCTTTTTGTTTTTTGGTGGCTTGGTCAATTACAAAGTCACGATCATCGGGATGAGTAATTTTTACATATTGATTAGGTTTAGAAGTTAATTCTTCAACAGAATATGCATAAATTTCTGCAAATTGCTGATTCATATATTTAAATATATCATCTTGTAGAATAGCAATTCCCGTTAACGATTGTTCTGTGATGGTGCGGAACTTTTCTTCAGATTCTTTCAATTTTTCTTCGGCTTTTTTATGCTCAGTAATGTCAATAACGCAAGCGATGGCACCTAGATATTTTCCCTCTTTATTTAAAATTGGAGCTGTTTCTAAACTAGATGTTATATTATTTCCGTCTTTCCGAATGAAATCTCGTAAATATGTTTGTTTTACGCCCTGTCTCCTTAATTCTAACTGTTGTTTTGCATGGGTTACGCTTTGTTCATCCATAAAGTCAAACAATTGCTTTCCAAGCATTTCATCCACAGTATACCCTAACATTTCCGCCATTCTTTCATTTGTATAGGTAGTCTTAGCATTCGTATCAATTGTCCAGATCCCTTCTTGAGCATTTTCAACGAGGAATCGATAATTTTCCTCAGACTCCTTTAGCTTTTCTTCAGCAACTTTTTTTTCGGTGATATCTTGAATAATAGCTTGAATGTACATGCCATCAGATAATTGAATGCGATTTATCTGAGTTTTAGCCCAAAATTGATTTCCATCTTTCTTAAACAATTGAACTTCTCTGTCTAATGGACTTATTCCTCTGTCAAGGAGCTCTTTTCTTTCTTGATAATTTTGATCCTCAGGTTGAACATAAAGTGAAAAATCTAAGAAATTTCTATTTAGTAGCTCTTCGGAGGTATATCCCGTAATAGTTTCAAGTTCTCTGTTACAATCGACAATAACACCTTCTAGATTAAAAAGCGCTATTCCAAAAGGAGCTTTATCGTAAAGCATTCTATATTTCCCTTCCGATTCTTTTAATTGACGCTCAGCTGCTTTTCTTTCAGTAATGTCAAAAATTATCCCCCTGGTTCCATTTTTCTTATTGATTTCGTCGTAAAACTTCCTATAGCGAGTTAAAACCCATCGAATATCCCCATCCTTTCGAATTATTCTGTACTCTTTTGAGTTTGATGTCCGATTACTATTATTAAATTCCTTAACAATGTTGTTTACTCGATCTCTATCTTTAGGATGAATTATCGAGTCCCATCTAATACTACCATCCAGAAATTCACTTTCTTTATATCCAGTTATTTTTTCGATCGCCCCGTGAAAAAACACAGCACTAAAATCCTCGTATCCTTGATATGCTATTCCATCTAAGTTTTCAATAAATGCTTGATAACTGGATTTAAAATCGTTTAACTTTAATTCTACAATTTTTTGTTTAGATACATCCCTAACTACCATCAAAACAGTAACATTATTGTACAAGATAAATTTACATTCGAAAATCTTCAATAAATTTTCAGAATTTAAAGAAATCTCGACACTTTGGGTTTGACGAGAGGAAAATGTGCGTTCGAAGGTGCTCTTAAGTACTTGTTTTTTTCCCTCTAAAAACAATTCTTGAATATTGTGACCTATTAAATTCTTAAAATGAATGAAAATTAGAGAAGGATCTCCAATAAAATCGCAAATTACCCCATTTTTATCGAGCAATAGATATAACTCGGATAAATTCGTAGATAAGGTCCTAATAAATTCCGTTATAGAAAACGAATTGGTAAAAGAAATAGTCAAAATAAATCCCCAAATTTCATAAATTTAATATATTGTCTAGTAAATTTGTATAAATACGTAAAAAAATAATCTTTACCAAGTTATTTAAGATTTTTTAAATAGGATAATTATTAATTCTGATTATCATACAATCTAATACTTAATATTCAGGAAGGTCTTTAAACTTAATTTAAAAAGGATTTCACTATGAAAGCCGCAGTGTATAACGGAAAGGAACTCGCGCTTGTGGATATGTTAGAACCTGTTCCAACAGAAACTCAGGTTAAAATACACATCAAAGCAGCGGGAATCTGCGGAACCGATTTAGCGATTGTAAACGGGGACCTTCCAACTCCCGTCCCTATCGTTTTAGGACACGAGTTTGCTGGTGAAATTGGAGAAGTCGGAGAAAATGTTGATAAATCGTGGTTAGGGAAATTTGTAACTTCTGAAATCAATAGTAACATCGATTTTGACTGCTATTATTGCAATAGAAAATTGTATACCCAATGTGTTTCTCGAAAAGCGCTTGGAATTGATATTAACGGGGCTTTTGCCGAATACATCGCGGTTGAATCGTATCTACTCCATGAATTTCCTGAATCGCTATCGTTTGAGGAAGCGACTTTTATCGAGCCCTTAGCAGCCGCTTATCAAACTTTTGAGACAATGCCATTAGAAGAACACGATAAAGTAATAACGATTTTTGGCATGGGCAAGTTAGGACTACTAATTCTTCAAATTGCGAAAAATTTAGGAATGAATATTATAGCCGTCGACGGATCAGAGCATAAATTAGAGTTAGCGAAAGAATTCGGAGCATTTCATCTCATAAATAGACTGCAAACTGAAGATATCTCTCAAGAATTAAAGGATCTCACTAGTAATCTAGGTTCTGATATAGTAATTGACGCAACAGGTAATCCTAACGTTTTAAACGATGTAGTGTCCTCTTGCAGAACAAGAGGGAAAATACATTTAAAGAGTACTCACGGTTTGGCAACCCCAATTAACATAACTGATGTAGTCGTGAGGGAGTTAACCATATATAGTAGTAGATGTGGTCCATTTGAAAAAGCAATCGAAGGTTTATCTTCAAAGAAAATTCAAGTAAAACCCTTGATATCAAAGGTCTTTTCACTTAATGAAATTGATAAAGCGTTTGCATCTTATAGAAAAAGTCGAGATCACATCAAAACAATAATTAAAATATAAAAAAAGAAGAACTCATTCTAAAACATTTACGCATCTAAGTTCTCTATTACAGTCGCTACTCCTTGTCCGCCTCCCACACAGGCATTAGCCACTCCATATTTGCCCTTTTTTTCTTTTAAAATTCTTGCTAATGTCCCTGTAAGTCTTATCATTGTTGCTCCTAAAGGATGTCCTATTGCGGTTGAACCTCCCTTTATGTTAACTTTTTCCTCAGGGATGTTCAATTTATTCATGCAATTGAGCGCTACAATGCAGAACGCCTCATTGATTTCCCAATAATCGATATCGTCTGGCATCAACCCAGCGTACTCTAAAGCTTTTTGCGTTGCCGGTACAGGTCCTCTTCCCATAACCCGGGGATCTACACCTGCCCAACCAATCGAGATTATTCTTGCTAAGGGTTCTAGTCCTCTCTTTTTTGCTTCTTCTGCTTCCATAAGAACTGCTGCTGTAGCCCCTGCATTCAACGGAGAAGAATTACCAGCAGTGATCACTCCCTCTTCAATACCTTCTCGTTCTATGTATCCATTCTTTCCACCATTTTTCTCTAAGTAAAACGGGGTAGAAATTCTTCGTAATTTTGAAACAGTTTCTAAATTAGACTTTCTTGCCGCCATATCTTTATCAACTATCAGAGATTCATCAACATTTCCAGAGACATGACCTTTGAATGGTATTATTTCTCCACCATTTATTCCCGATGTAAACCAGCCTTCCTCTTGACTTTTTATAGTTAAATTATGACTTCTAACGCCAAATTTATCTAAATCTTCTTTGGTGAATGTTGGTACTTCTTCCTCATATAATCGCTGTGCTGTTTGAAGCATATTGACAGCGTTCAAAATATCGAGATCTGGATTAAAAAACTTGCTATCTTTGCGATTAAAGCGATCCCACTGGGGATCTATCCCAATCCTCCGCACTCGCGTCATGTGTTCAACTCCCGTTGCTAAGACTTGCGTGCTATTTCCTGTCATTATCCCCATTATCAGTGTGTGCATTCCTGCTCCAGCTGAGCCACATTGTTTATCTACCATAAATGAAGATACCTTAGGAGGAAATCCTGATAAATAAAGCGGAATTTTTCCGCCGTAGGTCCAATTTTCTAGCACACCAGAAGCGATTCCTATTGAAACTTCCTCAATATCGCTTCTAAATATCCCTTTATCAGCAAGTTTATCATCGAAGAATTTGATTAGCAAGTTTGCCAATAATTCATCGCCACGAATCTCGCCAAACACATCGCGTTCAGGTTGCTCTGGTCTAGAACGCGAAAATGCTGTACGAGCGTAATCAATTAACCAAACTTCTTTTGTTTGCATTTTATTCACTTCTTCTCTTAATTTTATTATTTTAGAAAAAATAATTTATTAATATTAATAAGAGTCTTTATTTTCTAACCACCCAGAAATAAGTTCCACTCTCTTTTATAAAGTCAACTTTTGTAAATGGTGTTGATTCAACTAATTTCTTAAATGTCTCTTCATTGTAAAAATGTGCAGAACCAGCTTCAAAAAACTTATGTGTAATATCAAACAGTTGAAACTTTTTTTTAGGGGAAAAGATATCTGGTATCATGCTTTCACCAACAAGAAGTATTCCATCATCCTTCAATAATAGATACAAATCACTAAAAACACTTCTTCTGAAATTCTCGTTGGGATCCATTTCGTGAAGTACTTGATTTAATATAATCAAATCAAATTTATCGTTAACAGCATGGGTAAAATCGTTAATTGATATCTCAAGAATTTTAATTCTTTCATTCCAATTATTTTGATCTATTAGATTCTTTGCATATGCTACTCCTATTGGATCAACTTCTAATCCTACAAATTGTGCTTTTTTAAATTTATTTGCCCAAGTTTCAAGATTATATCCAAAACCGCATCCAACTTCAAGAATTTTGCTTTGTTTATCTAGTTTCTTACAAAAAACCTCAAAATATTTAGCAAATAATCTTTCTATTAACATACCAAATCTTTTGCTTCTCTCCTGTAAATCCTTTGACATATCTTCAGGAAATTCTAGAAGATTCATTGCTTCGCCTGTTTTAAAGTTTTTAAACATAGTATCCTGAATTGTAGCAATACGATAAAAAGCGCCAAGAGTCCCTCCTATATATGACCTATGATCATGGTTTATAAGCAAATTATATACATGAGGAGATGTTTTTAAGCTTTTTTTCTTAGAGTTATCTACTTCAAACAAACCACATTCAAGTCCCAAATGAAGCCAGGCATCAAGATATTTCTCATCTAATTTTAAATTTTCGGAGAGTTCTCTGGGTGTAAAATGTACAGTACTAATTTCATCTCTATTTAACATGGAGTTAACTTTTTCATATAAATAATCAAAAACACCTAATTTACGACCCATACCAATTAGAATAATCGTATTAAATCCATAGAGACTATTAATACCAAATTTTTTTATCTGATCTTTGATCGAAATCTCTTTCCTATTTTGGCTTCTCGTTGAAATTAATTCCACCTTTAAGTAGTAATTAGTTAATTATTTTCTTTCTATTTCTTTATAAAATAATGGTAATATGAAATTTAAAATAGCTATTCAGTTAATTTTGATTGAATAATAAAACTTAAGAATTATTCGATTTTACTAAATTCACTGAAAATTACTAAGGATTGTATTTACTGTAGTAAAAATTCAAGGTAAGAAATATGAGTATAAGGTTTACTGAAGAACAAGATATGATACGAGAAAGTGTAAGAGATTTTGCCCAATCTAAAATTGCACCAATTGCTCTTAAAATGGAACAAACGAAAGAAATTCCTGAAGAAGTTATTAAAGAAATGGCGGAATTAGGACTTATGACCTGTACTGCAGATGAAAAATATGGTGGACCTGGTTTAGATGCTGTGAGTGCTGGAGTAATAGCTGAAGAACTGGCAAGAGCAGATTGTACTGGTTCTACATGTGTATATTACTTGGTTCCCGCATCTTGGGGTTTTCTTTTGAATAAATATGGTACAGAAGAAGCAAAACAAGAGATTTTCCCAAAAACCCTCTCAGGAGAATGGTTTCTGGGGATTGCTACAACTGAAAGTGATGCTGGTTCTGATGTAGGAGGTTCCAAGACAACTATTAAACCCGATGGTGATGGATTTGTCGTTAATGGTGAAAAAATGTATATCAGTGGAGTCCGAGAAGCTGTAAATCGTGGTGGAGGTCATGTTACAATTGCTCATCAGACTCCAGAGAAAGGAACAAGAGGAATGACATGTTTCTATTTACCATTAACCGCAGAAGGGATTACTCCCACATACCTCGATGATTTAGGACGAGAAGGAATATCATGTGGGGGTTTTTCAATCGATAATGTAAAAATTCCAAAACACTATATTATCGGTGAAGAAAACAGAGGATTCTATATTTTACATGAAGGTTATGAATACGCACGAGCATTAATCACTGTTATATGCGCCTCTGCAGGCTTAAAATCCTTAGAAAATGGAATAAATTATATTCAAGAAAGAAAGTCTTTTGGAAAAGCATTATCACAATATCAAGGAATAAATTTTAGACTTTCTGAACATTACACCAAATTAAATATGTTAAGAGATTGGGGTTATCGTGCATTAAAGACTATTGATTTAGAACAAGAAGGGAAAGCAAGCAGATTTGAGACCAGTAAAATTGTCGCGATGGGAAAAATGGTCTGTTCCGAATGGGCTTGTAATGCAATAAATGATGTAATGCAATGGCAAGGTGCATTTGGATATTCACGAGAATGCCCTGACCAAGCTGCGTGGCGTGCAGTCAGATCATTTTCACTTGCAGAAGGGAGTTCCGAAGTTATGAAGATGATTGTAGCAAGGGAATTACTTGGTAAGAAACAATATTAATTAACTTTTTTTTATAGTTTTAATATCTTTAATTAGATTTTTATCAACTAGGATTAAATCTAGAATCTTATTTTAAATTTGATTAAGCTATGAGATTTATTGTATGTGTAAAACAAGTTCCTGATACTACTGAGGTCAAAATCGACCCTGAAACTAATACTTTAATAAGAGAGGGTGTCCCTAGTATTCTAAATCCATTCGATCAGTTTGCTCTTGAGGAAGCTATTAAAATTAGACAAGAAGGTGATGAGATCGTCGTCATTTCTATGGGACCACCACAAGCTAAAAAGGCACTCCTAAAGTGTCTTGCCTTAGGAGCAGATAAAGCAATTTTACTAAGTGATAGAGCATTTGCTGGTGCTGATACTTGGGCAACATCTTTCACTCTTACACAATGTGTAAGAAAGATAGGTGATTTTGGTATCATATTTTGTGGTTTACAAGCCATCGATGGAGACACAGCTCAAGTTGGACCTGAGATTGCTGCTCAATTAGACATTCCTCAGATAACTTATGTGGAGAGTGTCGAAAAACTAGATGGTAAAAAATTAACTGCTAAAGTACAGACAGAAGATGGATATAAAATAGTAGAAGTAAGACTTCCAGTACTTATAACAGGAATAACCCCCTCTTCATTTGAACCTACAAATCCTCCCATGATGAGTATAATGAAAGCAAACAAAAAATCTTTTAGTACATGGGATGCGGAAGAACTTGGAGGTAATAAGGATAATTATGGATTGAATGGTTCATTAACCGAAGTCATTAAAATATATTCCCCCCCAGCAAGAGAGCAAGGCGTCGTTATTAACGAGGAAACTCCTGAAGCTTCGGTTCAAAAATTAATTGATTTATTATCTAGGGATAAGGTGATCTAACATGATCAATGTAGATAAAGAAAAATGCACTGGATGTGGACTCTGTGAAAAAGCTTGTCCATTTGGAGCCATAGTGATTGTAGATAAAATCGCAGAAATAGGAGATAAGTGCACCCTGTGTGGTGCATGCGTAGATAAATGTAATGTTGATGCGATTACTATTCAGCGAAAAAAAATTGAAGACATCGATTTATCAAAATTTCAAGATGTGTGGATTGTTGCTGAAATAAAAGAGGGGAATGTTAGAAATGTATCCTTTGAATTGTTAGGAAAAGCTAAGGAACTTGCGGATGAACTTAATCAAAAAACGTGTGTCTTGCTTTTAGGATATAATGTAAATAGATTTTGTCAAGAGTTCTCGAATCGCGGTGCTAACAAAATATATATTGCTGAACATGAAGCTCTTAACGATTATTATACTGAAACTTATTCCTCGGTAGTCACAGGTATAATCTCTAAATACAACCCGAATATCGTATTATACCCTGCAACTATAAATGGAAGAGATCTAGCACCGAGAGTAGCAGCAACTCTCGAATTAGGGCTTACTGCTGATTGTACTGGATTATCGATACGAGATGGATTACTATTACAGACAAGACCAGCTTTCGGAGGTAATATCATGGCTGATATCATATGTCCTGCTAACCGTCCTCAAATGGCAACGGTTAGACCTAATGTTATGGAAATAGCTTCGATCCAAGATAGTAATAATAATGTAGAAATCATAGAAGTGCCAATAAAATTAGATCTTCAACATTTAAAAGTAAAAACCAAAGAAGTAATAAGTGGAACTACTGCAGAATGTGGTATCCCCGTTTGTGAGGCAGATATTATAGTATCTGGTGGAAGAGGTGTTGGAAGTAAGGAGAATTTTAAATTAATTGAGGAGTTAGCAAATGTATTAGATGCTGCCGTAGGAGCGAGTAGAGCAGCAGTTGATTTAGGTTGGATTCCAAAATCACAACAAGTCGGACAAAGTGGAAATACCGTTTCTCCGAAGATTTATATCGCATGTGGGATATCTGGGACAATCCAGCACTTAGTTGGAATGAAAAGTAGTGATATCATAATAGCTATAAATAAAAATCCCGATGCTCCGATATTTAGTGTAGCAAATTACGGCATTGTCGGTGATTTGTGTGAAATTGTACCTTTATTAACTGAAGCTTTAAAAAAAAAATTAATTGAAATATAAAACTCCCTCCTTTTTTTATCCATTATATCTAAATTATAATAATCATTTAAACAAAAAATTTTTATCTGATTTTCAGAATCATAGAAATTACTATAGTAAAAAATAGTGAAAGTATTGTCAGATCTTAAAAGAGTTAGTAATCTTAGTTTTAACTTTATTAAGATTGAATTATTTATTAAATAAAAACAGAAAATACTGCTTAATTTTAGCAAAAAGAGAATAAAAATGGCAAAATTTAAGACCCAAGTCATTACAGATGAAATTCTTGATAAATTATCTCTTAAAAATAGATATAAATTCCTCAATGAGAATTTAATTCCTATTTTATCTGATGACCAGTTCAAGTTCCTTAAAGAAGTCCAAGATTTCTGTCTGAAATTTGAGAAGGATAACAGTATTACTCATGGTCCTGAAGAAGATATTTATGAGTGGCATCCAAGTTTCGGAAAGGAAGGCTATATAACGCGTCAGCATAACTTCAATATCGTTGATGAAAATTATGAACAGTATGGATTAGCTATGGATTTTATGAGAACTCTCGCTCTTGATTTTTTTGATCCTCAATTAGCTATGAGTTTTGGGGCAACTGTTATCGGACTTAACCCGATATATGAACACCATGAAAATATTCCAGTAAGATTAGAAGCATTAAAAGAATTAGTGACTGGTAAAACTCCGGGTTGTCTTTTAATAACTGAACCTGAAAGAGGATCCGATGCTGTACATCAATTAACTCTTTGTGAAGAACAAAATGATGGTAGTTTTCTTTTAAATGGAGAAAAAGTATATCAGACTAATGCTCCAAAATCTAAATGGGCTGTAGCTTATGCCACTGCAGAAAAAAACAATGGAAATCTAATGGCTCAATTTTTAATTAATACGTCGTGGGATGGATGGAATTGTGAAAGAGTAAATATCCCTTGGGTACCAAAACTTTATCTTGGAAAAGAAAAATTAGTTGATCTTCGTGTTCCAAAAGAGTATATTCTAGGAGGTATCGGAAAGGGAAGGGAATATCTTTTTGAAGGATTAGTACCGGAGAGAATTGCTATCGCATTACGGGGTGTTGCAGAAAGTTGGGGAGCTTTATCGCATGCAACTATCTATGCTAATATGAGAAAGCAATTTGATAAAGAAATTTTACTTTTTCAGGGTGTGGGATTCCTTTTAACAGATCTATGGGCTAGAACTACACATCTCACTCATGGTATATTAAAATTTAGCGAGTCATATGATGAGAAAATGAGGAAATATGAAGGAAAACTACCTGAACATATCTCAGAGGCTATGGTAGCATCAGCAAGTCAATATAAGTATAGTTGTGCTAAACTATCGACAAAAGTATGCTATGAAGCTGCGAATCTAATGGGGGGTGCTGGTCTTTGTGATAATACATTGATGGCAGACTATGTAGGCATTTCTCGGATTCAAGAGATTATAGGCGGTGCTAGACAAATCCATAATTTTATTATGTCAAGGAGTCTTAGAAGGCTTTTTAAAAAGCTATAAATTTTTTTTAATATTTCATCATTATTGGTCCCATTATTAAATTAAAGAGCAATTTACAATCGATTTTGTTCCAAAAACTTTCCTAAATGAAGTTAGCTATACAACAACAGAAGGTTAACTCATCAATTAAAGGTGGTTTTACATCACAGATTCTGCTATTTGTTCCTTTGAAATCTCTAGAAAGTCGAGAATAACCTTGTTAACTTCCGGAGCTCTTGTCATGGGACCAAAATGACCAGCTTTTTCGATTACGATTAAATTACTGTTCGGAATTTGTTCCTGCATTTCAGCCTTGCTCACTTTTGGCGTAAGTCTGTCGTGAGAAAACGCAATTAAAAGGACTTCGTTCTTAATCTCCTTAAGTCTTTCAAATGTATTATACGTCTTAAGGGCTTCTCCAAAATTCTCGATATCCTCAGCTCTTGGAGGATTAATCGAAGACATTTTGATAAAATCTTCAGCTGACCAGATATTGTGGAACTTTTTTTGTGGATTAGATTCCATTTCTTTCCGAAATTTTGCGTAGAAATTAGCTCGTGCAACCTCCTGGAACGCTAGAGCGGGATCGGTTTTTAATAGCTCGATTTCTTTAAGTCGCATTTTTTTATATATATCTGGACCTTGTTCGTTAGGAAATCTATAGTTTGTGGCAATTAGTATCGCTTTATTTACTTGTTCGGGATAATTTAATAGAAAATTTTGAACGATCATACCTCCAAGACTCCAACCAATTACATGAGCCTTTTCAATATTTAAAAAGTCCATTAATTTCTTGGTATCATCTGCGTAGGTTTCGATAGGAGAGAATATTTTGGGCCTGTCAGATTTACCCGCACCCCGGTTGTCAAATCTGATGACTTTAAAATGTTTTGCCAAGGCATCTACTTGAGCGATCCAAATCTCTTTTTTAACGCCAAATCCATGAACCAGAATTACGGGACATCCGTCTTCTTTGCCTAGAATCTCGTAACATATCTTTAATCCATCGATATTAGCAAATTGTTCAGTCATAAACAAAAAGTATTCAAAACTAGTTTTTAATTCTTCTACACTCTTTAATAACGATATTCCCTCATATTCATTTTAAAAGTATGCTATATTAATATTCAACATGAAAAAAAGCAAAATTAAGCCTGACGCGTATTTGTTCCCTATGCCACTTGTCGTCGTAGGAGCAAATGTAAAAGGGAAACCTAACTTCGAACCCTTAGCTTATATAGGAATTATAGAATACAAACCCCCGATAATTTCAATAGCCTCGTATGAAACTCATTATACGAATATAGGGATTAACGAAAACAAGACATTTAGCGTTAATACACCTTCAAAAGATATTATAAAGGAAATTGATTATTGTGGCATTAAGTCCGGATATGAAGTAGATAAATCGGAGATATTTGAGGTATTCTATGGAGACTTAAAAACGGCTCCAATGATCAGTAAATCCCCTCTAAATTTAGAATGTGAAGTTATAAAATCTTTCAAGATCAAAGAATTTGTTAATATCGAGAAAAGCCATGAAGTTTTCTTGGGAAAAATTGTTAACGCTTTTGCTGCTAATGATTATTTATCAGAAGAAGAACCCGATATAACCAAGCTAAATACTTTCACTTACTCGATGGGGCAATATTGGGGTGTAGGGGATAAATTAGCGAAAGCATGGAATATAGGTAAAAATCTTAAATAATTGAGAGTGAAGAAGTAGAATGAATAAAGTAGCTATAATTGGTGTAGGACACACAAAGTTTGGGAGGCTTCCAGATAAGGGATTATTGGATTTATTGTGCAATGCCTCGATGGAAGCAATTGAAGATTCAAACACTCAAGAAAAAGAGTTCGATTCCGTTTATGTAGGAGCCATGAGTCCAGGAGCATTTAATCAATTATCAGGAATTGCAAGTGCGCTTGTTGACAGATTAAGCCTTCTACCTGCTGCGGCTGACCACATTAAAAACGGCCCCGCAAGCGGGGGATCAGCGATTAAAACTGGTTTTCAAGCAATAGCTTCTGGAATGTCTGATTTGGTATTGGTAGTTGGGGGTGAAAAAATGACGCACATCACAACTCCTGGATTTATAACTTCTCGTGTCGCGACATTAACTCATCCAGAGGCAGAGCGACCCCATGGTGTTTCCCTTCCTTCATTTGGTGGACTATTGACTCGTTTTTATTTAAACAAATACGATGGTAAAATTGATTGGCTATCAGATATCGCTATAAAAAATCACAGAAACGGAGCATTGAATCCCAATGCACACTTTCAGAGAACAATCGAGGATTTTATGAAAAGTGCAATTAATAAAGGAAAGGGTAATTGGAAAAATGTACACGAGTTTTTAAGTGACGATAAAACAAACCCTATCATCGCAGATCCTTTGAGGTTATTTCACATTTGCCCAATTTCAGATGGAGCTGCTGCCTTAGTGTTATGTAACGCTGATATTGCGAAATCATTTAGCGACGCGCCAGTTTTAATTTCTGGAGTCGGTCAAGCTACTGATACGCATATTGTCTATGAGCGAGAAGATGTAACCACGCTAAAAGCACTACAAATCTGTTCAAAACAAGCGTATGCAATGGCAAAGAAAACGCCAGAGGATGTCGATGTAGCGGAATTACACGATGCGTTTGAAATTTTAGAGGCAGTCCAGTCTGAAGATATGGGATTTTTCAAAAAGGGGGAGGGAGCTAAAGCCGCACACGAAGGGTTAACAGAAATTGGGGGTAAAATCCCTATTAATCCTTCTGGGGGTTTGAAGTCAAGGGGTCATCCTCTTGGAGCTACGGGTGTCGCTCAAGTAGTTGAGTTATTCTGGCAATTACGGGGAGAAGCGGGAAAGAGACAAGTGGATGGGGCTCAAACGGGAATAACCTGCAATTTTGGGGGATTTGGGAATAATATAGTTTCAATACTAGTAGAGAGAATATAAAAAAAGTGATTAATTAATTGATAAATTATGAGACAGTTTAATTATTATCATCCTACCCGGATTCAGTTTGGGTGGAGGCGTATAAATGAGATTGGAAAAATAGTAAAAAAAAATGGTAATAGATGTTTATTAGTTACTGTTAAACCTTTTAATCCGATGGAACAATTATTTAAAAGAATAATTCAGATATGTAAAGAAGAAGGAGTAGAAACAATTCATTATGATGGAGCCATTCCTGAGCCCACAGATGAATGCGTAGATATAGGTTCTGAGATTGCAAAAGAAGCTAAAGTAGATGTTATCCTTGGGGTGGGAGGAGGCTCAAGTATTGATACTGCAAAAGCAATTGCCGTGGGAGCTACACATGAAGGAGGTGTGTGGGATTATAGGTTAGGTCAAAAGAGAATCGATAGTAAAAAAATCCTTCCAATCATTGCAGTACCAACCACAGGTGGTACAGGAGCGGAGGTTACTAATATGGCAGTAATAAAAAATTCTAAAGACAAATTTAAATCTGCATTAGCTAATTGGAGTCTTACGCCTAGTGTCGCAGTTGTTGATCCTGAACTTACATTAACTGTTCCCCCAAAAATTACGGCGTCTACAGGTTTTGATGCCTTTACTCATTCGTTTGAAACCTTTATAAACACATATTCGTCAGATCTTATAGATATATTTGCTCTTCAAGCGTTAAAAAACATAATTAAATATTTACCAATTGCTATCGAAGATGGCAAAAATAAAGAAGCAAGGGAAGCTCTTTCATTCGCTGCAACGCTTGGTGGGCTTTGCATCTCAACTATAGGAACCACATTGCCTCACGGAATCGCAATGGCTCTTGGAGGGCATTCTTCTGGTATCAGTCATGGTGAGGGTCTTGCGATATTATACCCAGAAGTAAATCGTTGGACATGGAGGCATGCAATTGAGAAATACGCCGCAGTTGGACGTTTATTTAATCCTGCTTTGGAAAGTAGTTCTGACGAACAAGCTGCTGAAAGATGTTGCGATGAGATTGAATCGTTCTTAAATAAAATTGGATTATGGATAAGTTTAGAAGATAAGGCTGTGTCTAGAAACGATATTGAAGCAATAGCTGCTGATACACTCCATCTCCGTAATTATTCGCTCCATCCAAAAATAGCTACCTTTGAAGAAATAATCAGTATGATTAGAAAAAGTTTTCAAAGAGAGCAATAAATCCTAAAGAGACAAGTAGAAAGAATGTGAATTTTTAATAATATGCTAATTAATCACTTTAAATTGAAGTTCTAAACCGTTTCTATTGTAGCATTTAACATTATTTAAAGTATATGGAAATCCTACGATAAAATGAAACTTATGTGCTTTAAAAATGCTATTTTTATCTTGTAACGAAGGATGTAAATTTCCAGACGGATGTGAATGAATTGTTCCTTGATAATCTCTACTCATTGGCAGTCTACTCGGAAAAAACACTCCCGACCTTCTTGAAGTCGTTGCGCCTGGTGGCATTATATATTCTGTAAATACATAGTTATCAATTTTAAGGATTCCCAAAAATTCTTTTGGATGATGTATTCGGCATAATTCTAAAAACCCTACTAATAAATCTCTTTTTATATTAACTACATTTGATTGTAGACTCTCTAAAATAAAAATAATTTCGTTAATAACCTTTAAAATTGAATAAGACTTCTCTCGCTTCCAATTTTTTAACGAAACAACATCATTATCTAACTTTTTGTAAACTTTTCCAGATTGGTTAATAATCTTTAATTTTGGTTTTTTAGGATATTGAGAATAATTAATCTCTAAAATAATTCCCCCACTTAATTCAATTTTAATATGCGTAATCTCGTTATTGATAAGTTCTATGCTAGGAAATTGTTCCACTATATTTTGATATTGTTTTTCAATTTCTTTACTCATTATGAAGAAAAATTGCGATTTTAAATGAATTTTTTCTATTTAAGAAGTAATTTTAAATCTTTTTATGACTAAAAAATATAAAAGCCATTCTACTAATAACGCCTTGGCTTTAACAGGAGATCTAAATAAAAGATATATCATATGTATGTAAGAAGGCGTAAAATCTTATTTTTAGTATATCTATGAAATAATCAAATTCATAGTTCTAATAGAAAATTGATATATTTTTAAAAACAAAGTGGTTATTTTAAATATTTTTTAAACTGATAAAATAGCAACCTTTTAGCTTATAGCAGAAAATTAATTAAAATGATAAAATACAATTGGATGGCGTTAGCAATAATAACTGTTGGGACCTTCATGTCTTCTTTAGATGCGAGTATTGTAAATATAGCCATTCCTTCAATTTCATCGGATCTAGGAAGCTCATTTGAAATTATTCAATGGATTCCAATCATCTATTTATTGATGATGGCCATTACATTGATTAGTTTTGGAAGATTATCTGATTTAAAGGGAAGAAAAAAGTTTTACTTGTTTGGAGTATTTCTTTTTACATTTTCAAGCTTTTTGTCGATATTTACAAATTCAGGCGAACTATTAGTCATTTTTAGGGCAATTCAAGGAATAGGGAGCTCATTTATATCAGCTAATGCTGCTGCTATGATTACCGATGTCTTTCCTAGAGAAGAAACGGGAAGAGCAATGGGAATTAATGTTGCATCCATATATCTAGGGTTAGTTATTGGACCTGTGTTAGGTGGATTTCTGGTTGAATATTTTAGTTGGAGAAGTATTTTTATTATCAATATTCCTATAGGAGTAATTCTCATTATTATAGGAACTTTCAAATTAGAAAAATCAAATATTGGGTTAAAAGAAAGTCGGTTTGATATTATAGGAACAATTGTTTTCGGGTCATTTCTAGCTTTTTTGCTTTTAGGTCTCACAATAGCAAATAATTTAGGATGGGTTTCGCTTAATGTTATTACGTTTTTTAGTATTTCATTATTTAGCTTTATTCTTTTTCTTTATATTGAGGGGAGAACGGCTTTTCCTTTATTTAACCTTTCACTATTCAAAAACAATAGATTATTTTCATTCGCTAACTTTGCAGCTTTATTGAATTATATTGCAATTTCTGGAGTGAGCTTTTTGTTATCTATATATCTCCAAGTAATATTGGGAATAACTCCGGCTATTACAGCTTTATTATTACTGCCTACACCGTTGGTAATGGCTTTAGCTTCGCCTTTTAGTGGCAGATTATCAGATAAATATGGCACAAGGATCTTATGTACGTTTGGTATGGCTATTATGGCTTGTGGTTTTATTTTTTTAATTATTGTTATTGTATTTCTTCCAATAATGTTCATAATTATAACTCAATTTCTTGTAGGAATTGGGATTGGCTTTTTTTCTTCTCCAAATCAATCGGCGATTATGAATTCCGTAGAAAAAAGGGATCATGGAATTGCTGCAGGAATGTTATCCACTATGCGAGTAGTTGGCCAATCCATAAGTGTTGCTTTATTAAGTACAATTCTAACCATTTTCATGCCCTTATCTATTTTAAACGCAATTTTATCCCATGAAGAAATTATTGTTGACCCATTGATTAAAATTCAATTTATCCAGGGAATGCAAGCAGCATTAACAATTTCAGTGGTAATTTGCCTAGCTGGTGCTTTCTTTTCTTATTTAAGGGGAAAATCAGTTTCAATTATAGAAATTAACAAAGAAAAAATCTAATTGTATAATTACACGATAATTGGAAAAAAATAATTTTTTCAAACTTTTATTATCGAGGAGTGCTTGCGTATCACACCCTAACATCCTATATAGCAGAGATAGACACGGAGAAATGTACTGGCTGCGGAAGGTGGGCTGAAAAATGCCCAATAGAAGCGATATCACTTAAAGATGGAAAAGCACTGGATGATCCTAATAAATGCTTAGGCTGTGGGGTTTGTGTTCATCATTGTCCCGAAGGTGCTCGAACCTTAAAACGGACTGAAGTTAGAGAGATATACCTTCCCCCACCCCGAATTAAAGATTACAACAAATAATTTCTCTTGCCTCATTTTTTTTAATAAAATTTACTTAACTTATAAAACCAAAATCAATAATCGCGGTAATCCCGCTTTGATTAATCCTAATATCTAAATTGTAAAATTATTATTATACTATTCGAGATTTATCGTTTCTCATTATAGGGATTAAGTAAGCGTAAGTATTTAAAAATGGAAGATAAGAAGCGTAGGCAAGACAGTCTTGATTTCCAAAACTTAAGAAGGGGGGTTAGTATAGAGGAGATCAAGAAAGGTTACTTATGAGTAACATTGTTTTTTATTGATAAACGCTCTCGATAACTTGAAAATTGGTTTGATAAAATTCGACGTTTACACTCGTCCCACTTCTTTCTAAAATGGTAAAAGTACTTGGAAATCTCTAAAGGATCTCCAAAAAGAACCTCATAATTTTCAATAATAGCTATTTTAATATATATTGGCAGTAATTCAAACACGCGAATCTCGTATTTTAATGAGGATTTCCCTAATAACTCCTTTTGTAACTTAAGATTATCTTCTGCTTCAGAGTTATATGAGATCACAGCTACATCAATATCTGAGTCTGGGCGCATTCCTCCTTCCACATAAGATCCATAAACTATAGTATTCCAATTGGTTTCCAAAAAACTCAAGTCATCTTTTAGTTCTTTAATCTCCATTAATCTCACTTAAAGCTTCCTCAATAATATTAATCCAATTTAGCAATAGTTCCTTTATCTCCTCGGTGGAATCTAAAATAAGTTTTTCATCGATTTCGTTATAGCGATGGACTATTATGTTTCTTAACCCATTTGCTCTTTTCAATTGTTCTCCTAATTCAGAATCCACCTTTCTAATTTCTACAATCTCAGCGATATTCCTATTATCGTCTTTCACTTGAGTGCCCAAATCTTTGACTAGCATTGCGATTAAATCTACCATGGTTTCAATAGAAGTCTGAAGAGAATAAAAGATTCCTCGTTTTTCAAGTTCGCTTTTTGGTTCTATTGGTAAATCTTTTATATAGTTAAAGATGTGCTGAATCTTATCTCGATATTGCTTATGTCTCAACTCATCCATTAGAAATTCAATTCAAATAATATCTTTTTCTGATGTTTTTAATATTAGAATCTATTTCCAATTATTTATATTTATAAGTCAATTGAAAAGTATAGGACTGTTTTTATCATAAATCTGTAAGATTAAACCTAATTTCTTTTATATTTCTATTTACTTCCCATCAAAGTTTCATGTTACCATTTTGGTTTCGTATTAAAAACTAAAAATATATTGCATAGATATGTAAAATTAAATAAAAACAAAAAAAAAAGAGCAAAAAAAAATGACTGAAATTGTATCGGTAATTGATGTAAATGGTTTTAATGAATTAGTAATTTCAGTAATTGAGTCTATCAAGGGGTGAATAGAGTCGCTCGAAAAGGAGAAAGCTCTTAGAGAATTAAAAACTATTAAAAAAGATTATGTATCAAATCATCTGTATCTAACAGACCTTATGATTAAATAACGATTACAAAAAAGAGGTGGTAAAAATACAAGTATTAGATGAAGAAAATGAAATTAAGTATGTAATAAAGTTAGAAGAAATTATATTGATTGAAGAGCTTCCAATAAAGAAGGAGGAGGCTGAAAAACCAAAAGTAGTAGAGTCCGAGAAATCTCTTAAGAAAAATTTATTGAGACTACTAAATAAAGCTAAATTCAATAATAACTACTTTAAAGACACTAAACGCATTGAAGACATAAGAGACAGGGCCTATTTTAGGAACTTCGGTGTCTATTAGCTTAAATTTTTTTTTTTAATTCTACTTATTGTATATTAAATATTAATATGATTAAGCCTTCGCTTTAAAGGTTCTCTTTTATGTTTCGTCTAGTTCAATTAAATTTAAGTAAAGATCAGCCATATTGAGCCATGTTTTCTTCTGCTCAAAATCTGCAAAACAACTATTTGTGAGAACTTTACCTTTCTTCAAGTTTTCTTTAGCTAGCTTGAAATAATCTAAATTTTTATAACAAATCCCTAATTTAACGTACGATTGGTAAATGTACCAACCATTTGGCTCTAATTCTATGGCTTTTTCAAATTGATCCGCTGCTTCTTCGTATTCTTCGAAATACATTAATATTTCTCCGTAAGAGTCATGAAGTGCTCCGGATTTAGGAGACTTATCTATTAATTCTTCGACGGTTTCAATACACTCTTCCTTCCGTCTTAAATATTGAAGCCAATATGCTTTATTTAACAGAATGAAATCGTCGTCAGGATATTTCTCTAAGAGAGAATTCAAGAGATCAAGGCCCTCTTTAACATTTTGTTTCATTTTAAGGATAGACGCCTTTTTTAGAGTAAGATCCTTCTCGTAGTTGGGAAACTGTTCAAGCATCTGGTTTAATAGCGACAATATTTCATCGTATTGGTTAAAGTGAAGTAAAATCTTAATTTTTGAGTGATACAATCTAATATCATCTGGAATTAACCTTAATGCCTCGTTAATTTGCTCACCTGCGCTTTCTTCATTAAGTTGGAGTAATAAGCTACTGTATAACTGGTAGATTTCAGCTTTATTCGTAGGTTTAATCTCTAAACCAATCGCTTTCTCGATATTAACACTGAAGTCTGAATCTTCTAATTCTTCACCATCAAACTTATAAATACTATTATAACCTTGGATGATCGCTTTAACTAAATAGGAAATTGGATCTTCGGGATAAGTTTTAAACAAGTTCTCGGCGGTTTTCGAAGAAGTTCCGTAATCTCCAATAGTTAAACTGCAAAAGACAAATATAAAGAAGAAAAGAAAGTATTCTTCCTTGCTTGGAATCTCTTCCGCGATTGACAGATTGTCATTCAATAAATCAAGTGCCTCTTGAAATCTGTTTAAATAAAATAATATATTAGCTTTTAATGCTACAAGTCCGACATTTTCTTCGTTTAGATTTAGCGCGGAATCTACCAAACTTAACGCACCTTCGTAGTCTGTCTCATCTACGAGAGGTTTAACTTTTTTATATAAAGATTTAATACTTTTAGAGTATATACTTTCTAAGATTGCTAGTATTTCTGTGTCTATGTAGTATATTACAGCGTTTTGATCGATGCATTGCGGTTGTTGGTTAAATATATTGAAAGTTTGAACCTCCTGCCAAATTAAACCTTCCAATTTATTGCTAACACCGCTTATAGGTCGTTCGCGTTCAATTTTATAAGCAAGGTAATTAATGTATTCAGGTAGAAATTCTTCTAAAGATTTCCTCAATCTTTTGTCAAACAGAAAGTCGCATAACTCGTCTATTATATTGTCAATAGTAGAACGAATATCAGCCAGAGGTGTATTTGTTTCAGACTCTCCGAATAATTTGCGTAGATACGTGAATTTCGTTATATGTTCTTCAATAACGACCTGCAATATTTTTTCTAACTTCTCGTCTGATTGAAAGTAATAATATTTGTTAGTTGACTCCTTCAATTTAAAGAACTTTATCGGGTAAATCTTATTAACCACAATAGCCTCTATGTAATAATCGAGCGTAGTTTTTTTGATTCTGTATTTACTCGAGAAGTCCTCCGCAGATATATATTCAGGGTAGTAGTCAGGGTGGTTAATAGAAAGAAACAGTAAGATCTTATCGAAATCTTCTTCCTCGTTTAGCATTGATTTCACTCTAGAGTAATCCAACTTCAAAACATTGTTTAAAAAGCGAAACTGGATTTGAGGATCGTCAATTCTATATTTCTTGAAAAAATCAATCGTTTTTTTAGTGATACCTTCGATTCGCCTGCTCTCTTCGTCTAAAATTGATTGTCTGTCTAAGTCGTAAATGGTTAATATCCTTGAGTATTCTGACTTACCCGGCTGAGTTATTCTGTACTCTTTGTTTTCCTTGGTGGCGTATTCCTTCTCCATTAGTAAATTCAAATTTTTGGATAAGGAAGATTGATTAATTTGGAGCGGTTCTCCCAAAAAATCGGACCATTTGCAGTAGTTGTTATTATACAGCATCCAAAGAATAATGTGGTCGTAATTCCGCTTGCTTAAAATCAACTTAGGAGGGTAACTTAACTTCCTTTTCTTTTCTTTTGCAATAGATAACTCGTGATAACGTCTCTTTCCCTCTTTTGTGATTTTATAATACCCTCTTTTAACATTCTCGGCGTACTCGTTCTTTTTTAAAAGAGTAAGGTATCTGTGTAAAGTAGAAGAAGGAATTTCGAGCGGATTCTGTAAGAAAGCCGCCCACTCGCACACTTCGTTGTTGAATAACATCCAGAGAATAATGTGCTCATAGTTTTTCTTGCCGAAACGTGGGGGATTGACTATCTCTGGAGGGGGAAAATTTACCGTACTCATGAATTAATTGATTATAGAATACAATACTATTTATATTTTTATTACCTTAGTTCTAAAGTAGTTTGGAATTTCTGTGGGAGTATCAAGATAAAAACTAATTATGTAACAGATTCTAATCATAATTTAACAAATACAATGGTGAAAAAAAATGAACGAAAAAAAATTGAAAAAGAAGCCTCTGGCTCTTGAAGGGTATTGGAATAGCTACGCTGGTTTAAATAGATAATTTTTTTTTCTTAATATTTAATTTTCAAGTTCAAATTCGAATATAATATATTACATAACTCTCAAAAAAGTACCACTTTTTCCATATCGTTGGTATAGGACGATCCAATTGGGGGGGCTACTGGATGTAGCCCCTTTCTCTTTCTTATCTCTCTTAACACTAATATTAAACGATTAGTTCTCTTTAAATTAAAGATCTATAATTTAAAGAGAACAAAGCAAAAATGACGAATCACTCCAAGATAGTGCCTGTAATTATGGTATTTTAAATACTTTTTTTATCCAACTTTTTTTAATTATCCTTTTAGTTAAGCGACATAACTTTATTAAAAAGTCCATCACAATTGTATTTTAGAAATACAATTCCATTAAAAAGCCAATGAGTGTAACCTTCAAGTTCAAGATTACCGTGATAGGCGACGGCGCTGTTGGGAAGACATCGTTAATTATGAAGTACACAAGCGGTCATTTCGATAAAAATTACATAAAAACCTTAGGTGCTCAATTCTCCAAACACGACGAAACCATTGAAGAAGACGCGGTTAAGTTAATCTTATGGGATATCGCCGGTCAAGACGATCTGAGCTTTTTACGACCCGGGTTTTATCGCGATTCTAAAGCAGCCATAATTGTGTATTCCCTTGAAGATAATGAGCTTGGAAAGACTAGCTTCAAGCACATTGCTAATTGGCACGAAGATCTTAGACATTTCTGCGGAGATATTCCCGTTGTGGTATTCGCAAATAAAAAAGATTTAGTTGACGAGGAGTCTATTGATTTAACAAATTTGGAGAAATTAGTCAATAAGAGGAATTTCCTTGGATATTACTTAACTAGTGCCAAAACTGGAGAAGGCGTAAGAGAAGCATTTAAAGCAATTGTACGAAATTTACACAAGAAATACAAACAACTTTCTTTATCGATGTAAATCAATCATTCTAGTAGATAGTAATGTAGGTAGCACATTCTAAATTCCTTGAATTAAATTCTTCAGTTTAAGAGACATTATTATTATTGAATATTTTTAATTTAATGGAGTTAAGTTCAGATAAGCTATAAATATCTGAGAGAAATACGATCCAACGACATTTTTGGTACTCATTTGACTGAACAGATTAATCCAATTCCCAAGTTTCGAATATATCATGTAGCCCACTTGGAGAGGAATTGTTTCGCTTTTTTTATGGTATTCGGGCTACTACTTTTTAATTGGCTTTTTACAAATTTAATAATCTGCTCCTTATTCTCAATATCTTTAAAAAACATACTAACAGATTCTACAATATCACCTTTAATTAAATCCTTACGACTTGAGGTGTGTCGCGTATTGTCAATGCCTAATAGGGCTGAAATTACTTTCGTTCTTAACGATGGTATTGCTATTGCAATTTTTCCTGCAACTATAGCCAGTTTTCTCGTAACAATAACGCTTTTGTCATCCATAAGGTTAAAGAAAGCTTCAAAAACCTCTTTAAATTTCTTACCTTTATCTAAAGCCGTTAGATTCGCAATGGTAGACACTACTATCGATTTTTGGTAAGCATTCTGACTTCTTAATAAATCAACAAAGAAGTTCCATTCGGGATAGATTAGTTCGGGATACTCTTCGCTTAGGGTTTCTAACGCAATAGCGTTAGGGTATCGTTCTGAATCTTGTTTGGACAACAGTGCGTTTAATAGATTCGAAAGGTGAGACTTATCTTTTAAAACCTTTTCAACAATTTTTTTCGCTTGGAGTTCCGCGTTTTTTTTAGTAGCCATAAATAATATTTTCTAAAATGTTTTAAAAAGAATTGGATTGCTATTAAATTAGCAGGATTTATTAATTGCTTGGAGTATTCATTGGAAGAGTAAAATAGAAGGTGGACCCTTCGTTTCGCCCCTCAGATTCGACCCAGATTTCTCCTCCGTGTAATTCTATTATCCGTTTGGTGATATATAATCCTAACCCAGATCCATCAGAAATCACATCAACTCCTTGACCGTAACGCTCAATCTTACCAAACTGTAAAAATAGGTGTATCCTTTCCTCTTCAGTTATGCCTATTCCGCTATCTCGTATTGAAACTCTCACAAATCCCTCCTCAATTGTAGATCCTATATCGATAACTCCATTGGGTGGGGTATATTTTATCGCATTGTTGAGCAAATTACTAATAACGATGTGGATTTGGTCAGGTTCAATATTTATAATTAATTTATCGGGAATCTCGAGGTTAATCGTGTGGTTCCTTAAGTTAATTAATCCTTTCTGTTCTTTTACACAAAGTTTTATTAAAAACGATAAATCTTCATCTGTTTTTTTTAATTCTACGCTATTAGATTCCAATTCCGATGTTTTCAGTATATCTTGGATTAAAGATTCTAGCCGTTCACAACCAAGTTTTATCTCGCGAAGAGAAGCAACAACGTAATCATCTAATTTATCCTTGTGGACCTTTAATATTAGATCCGCATATCCCTTAATTGAAACCAGGGGGGTTTTCAACTCGTGAGAAGTCCTTCTAAGAAGTTCAGACTTTAAAGTGTTTAATTTTACTAACTCTTGCTCAGCCTTCTTTTTATCTGTAATATCCATGATTGTTCTTAATTCTGCTTCCTTCCCCTTATATATTATAGGTTTAGAAAACTGGTCGATCCATTTTAATTGCCCAGATTTGGTAAAAACTCTATAAGAATAATAAGGTTTTACATCCGGATCTCCAGCATGTAACTTTGTTCTATAAGCTCTTAAAAATTGCAAATCATCCGGATGTATTAGCTTAACTAAATCTTCAATACTCCAATTAATTATTTCTTCAGAAGAGTACTCTAAAATATTAAGGAAGACGCTATTTGCATATTCAATTTTTCCATCTTGAACGATTAGAATACCCATAAATGCTTGTTCAGCTATGGTTCTAAACATTTCTTCCGATTCTTTTAATTTTTGTTCGTACTCTTTTCTTGCTGATATATCTCGTGAAACGATTAATATTTTCTCTTCTCCTGTTTGATCAACAATCTTTCGCCCTTTAATTTCAAGCCAATGATATTTATCATATAGATCTTTAAATCTAGCTTGAATACTTGCTTCACCGATTTTCCAACCTTGCTTAAATGCATTTATACATTTTTCTCGGTCTTCAGGATGAATCCATCTTAATCCTTCAGCACCTATTAATGATTCTTTAGTTCTCCCCATTATTTTGTGAAATGCGGATTCATTAACATATTCGTATTCGAGTTTATTATTTAATATTGCAATCATATCATTAGCATTTTCTGTGATAAGACGATGTTGCGCCTCAGATTCTCTTATTTTGAATTCTGCTCTTTTTTGATCAGAAATATCATGTATTGCTGCGACAATTCTGTCCTGACCATCAATATTTGCTATTCTACCACTAGCTGATACATCAATGTAATTTCCATTTTTATGTAAGGTTCGAAATTCAATGTATACTTTTTCATCAGCCGAGATTGACAGTTTTTTTTTCCGTTTTATTGCACCTCTTAACGTTTTATACGCTTTACGTACATCTTCAGGATGCATTATTTTAAATCCGCTTTTTCCAATAATTTCTTCAGGTTTAAATCCGGAAATCTCATAGATTTGGGGACTCACATACAAGAATGTTCCATTCAAATCTAAGATGATGATGATATCCATGAGATTGTCTATAATCAATTTGTATCCTTCTTCTGATTGTAATAAATCTTTAATTTTTTTGGGATTGGGGTTTTTTTGCATAATTTATTCACTTAGGTAAAAATTTTAAGATTAAAATAAAAACTAATAGTAAAAACGCAAATATAAGAAAAAAGAATGTTTATTTAATATTTTTCTCTAATCAAATGAAATTTATAATCCCATTTCAACTAGTTTTGAAGTGTTCTCTTTGGCTTTTTCCTTGGATATCTTATACATCAATGTGAACAATATAGCACCTATTACTGCTAAAGTAAACGGTATTAAGCTCATTTGAATATTAAGGCCGAGTTTAGCTAGATCTGTTTGATTTGTCCCCATGGTAGCATCGAAACCAGATATGCTACTTACTAAAGCAAAAATAAGGGTCTGAAAGAATAGCGAGAACGCTGAAAATGCTCTTAAAATACCAATATAAGTTCCCTCTTCTCTTTTTCCCGAATTAACGGCTGCGTTATCGATTCCTTCAGCTTGGATAAGATCAAATATTACTGCTAGATTTACGCTTGAGCCAACTCCTATAAAAGCAAAGACCAACGACATAACGACTAAATCGCTCACAAAAAAGAAGAATAAAAACGCGAGTGAATTTAAGAACAAGCTCGTCATAAATGTCTTTTTGACGCCTAATTTCTTGGCTATACTAATCCAAATTGGTGCTAAAATAATCGCAACCATGCTATGAATTACCCAGGGATGCTTGCTAGCGCGATCGGTAACTCCAGATTATATACTACGAAAAAGTTTATGCCATTAATTACGCATAATCCAGCTATCACATACAATAAGTGCGCAATTACCAAACCTATCCAACTTTTATCTTTAAAAATCCGAGTAATCACTTCTTTTACCGATGAATTACTATTTCCTTCTTGGTCTAGTTCTGTTCTGAACGATTTCATTTCCTCCGTTTCCCTGATCCCTTTAAGGTAAGGGATGGTTAATAGATAGCATACCGCTATAATTATAATCGTGGTAATTAAATAAGCAGATTGACTGTTTGCACCTCCCCATATTTCTATCATTATGGGAATGAAAAAGACCCCTAAAATTAGCGTTATTTCTCCAATTATCCCTCCGATAACGCTAACTTTTCTTCTGTTTTCTTGCTCTCAAAACATATCGGGAAACAAAGATTTCTGGCTAACTTCGTAAAGAGTAAGAAAAGTCTCGTAAATCGCCATAAATATAATTAACCATATGGACATGACAATTACATCGTTTGAGATAGGGAAATAGCAAAATAAAAGGAAAACCGGGCTCAAAAGTACTCCAATTACTATCCATAAGTATCGCTTTCCGAATTTTGAAGTGAATTTACTTGATCGATCGGTTAGATACCTAATAATTGGATCATTTATGGAATCTACAATTGAATACACTAAAAAAACTACTGTGATGATAGTTTGCGGTATATAAAGAGCCGAAGCGGAGTAAAATTGGAGATTTCCCCACATAGCGCTTAGTAATCCCGCAACAGGTGCAATTAAAGAGAAAAAAACTATTCTTTTGTTAGAAATCACTTCAGTATACTTTTTACCTTTAATATCACTCATTGAATCTCGCTAAAAGTTAATAATTTAAGAAGTAATTATTTTAGTTTGTTACCATATTTGAGTGTAGATTTAATAAAACTTTGTTAAAATAAGTAATTAAAAATTCACTAAATTTTCGCAAAAGAAAAACTAGAGTATTATTTATATAGGATTAGAAATCAATCTAAATTATACTTTTTAATTACTTCAAAAATAGAGGAGAGGAAAATTAATAAAGAAGATATATGCTATATGTCTGCTTATGAAATGAGAGAAAAAATCAGCAATCAAGAAATAAGCTCAGTGGAAATTACTGAAAGCATTATAGAAAGAATTGAAAAAGTCAACCCTATTGTAAACGCTTATTGTACTACCACTTTTGATCTAGCGAGAAAGATGGCTAATGAAGCGGACAAGCGGGTAAAAACTGGTGAGAAATTAGCATTATTAAACGGAATTCCGACATCAATTAAGGATTTAATCCAAACTAAAGGAATTAAAACAACTTACGGTTCCAAACTATACCAAAGTTTTATACCTGAACAAGATGATATAGCTGTTCAAAGATTAACCAATGCAGGATGCGTATTACTCGGTAAAACTAATACTCCAGCATTTGGTCATATTGCTCTTACAAAAAATAAAATTTTCGGAGAGACGAAAAATCCATGGAACATAGAAACTAACTCAGGAGGTTCAAGTGGAGGAGCAGCCTCCTCTGTGGCAAGTGGACTCGGACCTTTAGCTTTAGGATCAGATGGTGGAGGGTCAATAAGAATACCTAGCAGTTGTTGTGGAGTTTACGGTTTAAAGACCACATATGGTCGAATTCCCAGTTATCCACGAATAGGTATAGCATTTAAAACTATGGATCATTATGGTCCAATTGTTCGTTATGTAAAGGACGCGGCCTTAATGCTAAATGTATTAAAAGGATCTCATCCAACTGACTATGTCTCGTTTCCTGATGACAATATTGACTATGTTAAGAACTTGGAGGTTAAACCTAAAAAAGTGAAGATAGGCTATTCTATAAGTCTTGGCTTTGGAAAGATTCTTGATGAAGAAGTTAAAGAAAATGTTCTAAATAATGTTCACAAGTTTGAAGAATTTAATTGGGAAGTTGAGGAAGTAAAACTGAAAATTAAGAAACCCGAATCAGCTTTTAAAACCTTAGTAAGTATGGGTTATGCTTACGATCTTCAAAAGGAATTTAAAGCAAATCCAGATGATTTTGAACCTGATTTAGCTGCTTCTATTAAATTAGGAGCAGATAACAATGCAATGGACATTGGAAAAGCGATGGAGCAAAGAAAAGGAGTCTATGAAGTAATGTATCGCTATTTTCAGGACTATGATATCCTTGTTACTCCTACACTTCCGTGTACTGCCTTTAAACCAGAGTGGTTGGAAACAGGCACCGTTTTTCCAACAATTGGAAAGAAAACATTGAACATAGTGAGTTGGATGACTTTTACCTATCCGTTTAATATGACAGGTTTACCCGCTGCCTCAATCCCATCAGGATGGAATAAATCTGGCTTGCCAATAGGAATGCAAATTGTAGGAAGAAGATTTGACGAATTGACAGTGCTTCAAGTTTCTAAAGCGTTCGAAGAAATTGCGCCATGGCAAGACAAAAAGCCATCTTTTAACTAACTTTTTTTTTCTTAATTTGAGGAAAAGTGTTATTTATCGTTCTTTTGGAATATTACTTCAGGATAGAACGAAGAGATTGATTCTAGAAGTTGGGAATCGATGTTTTTAAGATATTTGTTGAAAAAAGATATTACATAAGTGTTTGTGACATCAAGCATGCGATACCCGTCGATGGAACCAATGAACCCTATTTGAACCAAAACGGGCCCCCAGATACTCATGTCTCCGAAATTGAAGTGTTTAGTGCCTAAGATTGTAATATTATAACAAGTAGTTTCAGATTGGAGATAAAGTACATCATTCATCCCTTGATTTCCTTCAGAACTATACATTAGCATAAAAGGTTTAGTTAAATTGAGTTCTAAAGTGCTCCCAAAGTGCATACCATCCAAGTTTACTTCTGCTACTACTCTATCATCTACTAAGCACATTTCTCCCGCTGTGGCTCCTCTGAAAGAATGCCCGACGACACCTATTCGTTCTAGATCGTACTTATCGCGTATTATTGCGGGGATGCGCTCGTTATTAGAGATTGCCAACTGGTCAATTAGATACATCGTGTCGTTCACCCAGATGTCTAAGTTCGAATTTAACCTCCAGATTTCTCTTATTCTCTCGAGAGATTGCCTTTTTACACTCAGTGATTGGTTATTAATTAGATATCCTAAATGCTCTTGAAATGATTCAACATAAATTTGATTGGTAAGTGAATCCAAGGAGCCTTTGAAGTATACTACATCTCCGTTTGTGAACACAACTACGCCAGTATCGTAAGGGTGTGATATACTAAATACAATGTACCCGTGGCTAGCTAAATCTTCCATGAAAGCAGTGTAAACTTCATCGTAGCTACTATATGCATGTGAGAAAATTATAACGGGAAACTTTGATTGCTTATGTGATATAGGAACAGTATCATATGAATGCGTTGTTATTAAGTTAAAATGACTCAGAACGATGGATGGAGAACCGTATAGATTTTGAATAGATTGGCTGAAAGGTTCAAGCTTTTCAATGTAAGAAGCGAGAGGGTATCCCTCGGAATCATCAATAGGAGATCATACCCTAACAAATATTTTACGATTGTCCATTGGATCGTCGGTATAGATTTCTGGTCGATTTGCATCCTCTAAGTCGAATTTTGTGGTACTAATTTTATAGTTTCCCATTGGTTCAGGCAATTTAAACAAGGGAAAAGCGGAATCTAGAACTAAGGATGTTGAGATAATTAATATCGAGCAAATCCCAGCGACCCACGCTAAGACTTTTGTCGAAAGTTTTCTTTTTACTGCGACGATATCCTTAGGATTTACTTTATAATTTTTAATAAATCTTGGTACGCCATAAAAGAAGAATACCAATGTTAATAAGTATAGCGGAATTAACTGCCATCTGTTTCCCTCGAAAATTAAATGAAAGAAAAACACGATAATATTAATTAAATTTATCCAACCGCGCGTTATATCTTTTTTTACATTTCTTACGACTGGTGGTAAGAAGAAATGAATCGATAAAATAATAAGTAGGACCAATAATACAATTTCGAAAACCCGAATAGAAGCAAACCTTTTTCTAGTTATATTAAATTAATAAGAAGGAGGAGTTTATAAATCTGGATTGTTAGGACCAAAATGTTTTAACATCACAAGCGGTTCGGTTTCAGAAAAGTTTTCAATAACTATGCCTTGTTTTGCTGCATCTTCGCTCACAAAAAATTCGTCGTTAGTTAATTGACCGTACCTTATTAGAGTCGGCGTTTCAATTTTCCAATGTTCCATTTTACCGTGTCCCTGGGTCATAATCATGCCGTAGGCCGCATTATCTTGAATTTTAACTTTCATTTGAGGAAAAACCGTTAATTCCTTTGCGCTGAAAGCGTTTGACTTGTAACATATCCAATTCTCAATATATCCTTCATCTTTCATTTTTTCGATGTTTTTAACTGGCTTTGGCCGCATAAAATGCTTTTGATGAAAATCGGGATCCACATTTAACTCCCAATCGATGATTTCCATTAATATATCGACATCTCCCTTTTTCTCAGGAGGAACATCTTTCCAAAGCAATTCCTCTGAAACTAATTGGTCATGAGTTAAGGATTCGTACATGGCAAATACATCCGAAGCCCATTGGGGCTCATATGTGCACAAACTTCCAGGAGCGTGTAATACTCCCGGTGGAACATTCCATCCCGTTCCTAATTCCAGTTTATACGCTCGCGAGAAGTTTGTAATTTTGTTATCACCTTTAGCAAAATCCGCAAGGCATTTCCTAATATCAGCTTTAGAAACATCTGGACGAAATCCAAAAAAGGTATACGGAAAATCACCACCGTGATTGTTCACTTGTGGGGGAAAATAATAGGCTTCGGGTTTTCCCTTTTGATTTACTAAGGCAGCGTGGATATCTCGGTGATGGATGTGATGAGGTAATGCGCCTTGATTATCGAAATACTTAGAATATACTGGCCAACCAGTGTATTTTTCCCAGATTCTCTTCCCGATTAGGCGATCTTGGAGCAGTTCAATAACCTCTTTTAGCAATATCTTATGCACTTCAGAATTGTTTTTATACACCACATAACTTAAGCCTTCGTCAAGAGCAGTCAAAGGGCCATTATCCGCTTTAGTCGTTGACGAGAACCACCGTTCATCGATCCCACCACGTGAACCGCCTAGAATGTAGTAATCGTCAGGGTGTAGCTTCAGTCGTTTTCCAGGGACACAAAATAATCTCGGAACCCAAGTAGGGGCTAACCTTAAAATCCCTCTCCCCCCAACAAGAGCTTTTTCAGTTAAATTTTCGACTGACATGTCAATTCAACTTTTTGTTAAAATGAGTTGATACTATTTAAATGAGTATTTATAATTCAAGATAATATAAAACATATGTTTCTCTTTAAATTAACTAAATTTTTTACTTCAAAATTCATTAACGAGAGCAAAAGCCTAACTATGAGTGATCAAATCATCCAAGCTAACGAAAGCAATAAACGAGAATGGTGGAAAAAAGCAGGATTTGGGATTATGTACCAAATTGGAGCTCGTCCAAGTTGGATATGGGATTGCAACTGGGATAAATTTAACGCTTCTATGAGAAATGATAAAGGAGAATTCGAATTTAACGGTCCGTTTTGCAAGATGGAGGATTGGGTGAAGTTTTCGAAAGAAGTAGGAGTGGATTAGCACATATTTGAAGCAAAATGGCACGATGGGATCTGCTACTGGGACACTAAATACACCGATTGGAAAACACCACCAGATTACTACAGAATTTTCGCAGATGAGAGCAAAAAAGCAGGAATTCCGTTTATGTTTTATTATTCCAGCGTGTTTGGTCACAGTCCTAATTTTGACGACATCAATCCTCTTAGAATCCACACTCCATCGTTTCTTGCGATGCATGGAGAGAAAAAGGAAGACGTATTTAGATTTTCTCTTAAGTTTACCGAGGCGAGAATTAGCCAATACATCGAAGCGGTCAAAAATAGATTGAAGAAAGGTAAATACGAGGATGGTATAGACGAAAAAGAGATCAGCATCGATTTGCTAAAGGATTATTCTCTTAAGGTTTTTCGGAAGAAAGAAAAAGAATTGCTAAAAAGCGCTCATCTTTTTAATTACAATCCAGAAAAATACGAGTCGTATCTGAAAAATCAACTTATAGAACTTATTGAAACATATCAAACCGATGGTATGTGGATGGATTGGTTTATGAGTAAAACTAACCGAGAGAACTCAACGCAAATTATTATGGACCTCATGCAGGAATGATTCCCTAATATTGTTCTCACTTTTAATAACAGCACAAAAGAAGGACTGCGATGATCCCATTATTTTAGCGCAGAAAGAGAAACATTTATAACTCTCGAATTTCTTGAATTAGCTCAGACGCTTCCTTGCACTTTGCTTTGAAGATTTCTTGCATTTCTTTTGAGTAAGCTTTGCTTTCATCGTTATTTTAAGAGGTAAATTCTACATATCCAGTAATAAATTGTAAGATATTCCCTAAATTGTGAGAGTATTTATCTTTTAGTTCAAACCTCTTATTATTGGAATAATTGTACTCTATATGGATTATAAGAATTATCAATATTAACGAAAATGATATTGAGGATATATAGTTTAACGCTATGATTAATATATTGCCTGAGATATATAATCCATATTAATCTAAGTCAAGATTAGTAAGATATAGTAAGATCGGGATGTATACTCCAATATTTATCAAAAAGACAAGATACCACTTAGACGCTCTACCCATACTTTCTTTAAACTCTTTCCGTCTGATTAATAATACTATAAAAAGACTGAAAAGAAGAAAATTAACAAAAAATCTGGCTATATTTGTGGCTAAATCAAAGTTAGTCGAGAATGTAATAATTGGGAGAAAAATTGTAAGACCTAAAAGTAGACACAAAAATGTTTTTTTCGGGACTTTAACAAAATATGAAAAAACCACCCATAGGTAGATAATCGTACCTAATCTAACTAAGAGGGTGTTAAGAAATAGAAGAAGATCGATAATATTTTGAACGCTAAAGAATCCAGAGTAGACGGAAAATATCGAAGCAATTATCCATAATCCCCAACCGATTACGGTAAGTTTAAATCTTGCTTCTTTAGAGTTATAATAAAAATCAATTGCGATTCCAAATCCTATAATCCTAATTACAAGATAGATAAGTAAGTTGTAAATTGCGAGAGGGTCCATTTTTAAAAAAGAAAAATAAAGTTTTAAAAGTTTAACAATAAGACTAATTAAATTCCTCTGAGAGAAAGAACTTTATAAGCTTTTTATCGATCGACTCAAATTCATCCTTATCCTTAGGATTATATAAGTGAGTTAAAAGAATGCTTATAACAAAAACTAATACATGCTGGAATTCGGAGTGTTGCCAATGCTTTCTTATAAGGAATACAAGGAACTTTAAAAACTCCGTTTCCATCTCTTTCGGATTATTAACATTTCTATTGTAAATCTCCAAAACTATATCGTATATATCCATATCAAAGCCTCTCAGAATTTCTTCTACTACATCTCGAAAATTGTTGCGAATCATTCTCTTTTCTCTCGAACATTTTTAGGTAAGATTCACTTTTTCAAACTTTATCTTCAACAACCACTTTGGATATCAATACAATTGATTTGAGATATCTCATCGGAAATTCAACACCCTGGCATTAAATCGCGTATATTATCTAATCTAAGAATTATGTTTTTTTTGTCTTTTAAAGACACTTTTTTCAATAGATTTAGTATACTCATATTTTACCTTAACCTGATGAATAATAGTAATTAGTGTTGAATGAAAAGCGCAAAGATCGCTTTCCCATAATAGGAGAATTATTTTCCCATTTTTAAAGTTATGTTTTTACAGAATTAGTTCATTCCTTTTCCACAACTGAAAAGTTAAATATAAAATAACTTACTCTTATTATATTAACTTTTAGGATTTAATTTATAAAAATTTTGTTTAATTCTGAGAAAAGCAAAATTTGGATAAATTTAAATGTACAAGAAGCATTCTAACGAAGATATTAAGCAAGAAGGATTCTGAAAACTTGTTTTTCCAATCTTGGAAAAGAATATATACCAAAAGAAATAATACATTAAATAATACTTAAAATGATTTTTAACACAGACACGATGCAAAATAATATTTCGACTGAACCTTCAGAGAGTTCTAATATCACCTTGGTAATTTCAGACCTAGTGGATATGACAGTCCTGGAATTACTGATCCTAGAATTTCTTATTAGATACGGAGCACCAATTCAGAGACATACCTTGTATATGCAAATCTCTAACTTTCTTGAGTATCAATTTAAAAGAGCTCAAGAAGTTAACGAAAACAACCTAACAAAAGAAGAATTAAAGTACTACGAGTTTATTAAAGGACGGTGGTATAATCAAAAGTTTATTTCTACCTCAAGCTTCTACAATAACTTAAAGAAATTGGAGGAAAAAGGATTACTCCGCTATAACCTCGGGGAAAACGATAAAGTAGAAACAATAGAAACTACCCATCTTACGAGAGCAGCAATAGATCTTTATCTTAAGCATTTCATTACATATCGAATTGGGACAGATCCAGAGATAATTATTGAGATAAAGGACCTTGTACTTAAGAAAATGAACAAGCAATCGTTTCAGAACATGCTCATAATCTGGTTTCCTGCATTTCTTGACATACGGTTATTAGGATTTTTCTCTCAACAATCTGATACAGTATTTTTACTTTCAGATTTAGATTTTTCTAAAGATATTGAAGAAGTAGGATTAAATGACATCGAGATAACCTCGATATTCGGTGAAAATATAAGGGAACCAAACGAAATATTCGATTTGGTTGTGATTCCATTTTATTTTCACAAAAATATAGATACATTAACCCACTTAGATTTTATTAAAGAAGCTATAAGAGTAGCTAAGAATGATGGCTACGTAATATTGGTAATGGATGAAGAAATCGAACCTCCAGAACATTCGGTCTTAAGACGATTAACAGAGTTATTTAACCGAGCCAATTCTTCCACGAACTTTACTATGGAAGAAATTGAAGATGATTTATCTCAAGTAGGTTTAAAAAAAACCGAGTACGAAATATTTGATTACAAAGAGCAAATCATCGTAATCATTCCCAAATCTTAAAAAGTTGATGTTTGGAAAGATTTTGTCTCCTTATTTTTATTTCCTTAGAATTCTCTTAAGAAATTTAAAATTTAATTTATAAAACTCAATTCATCTGGTAAAATTTATCTATTTCTTGATAATTATTATAAAAAAGAAGAGTACAAAATGGAATGAATTAAAATGAGTGATCAAGAAAACATGATACAAGTAAATAAATGTCGAAATTGTGGATTACTTCAAGACTTATCACATATTAGATGCATTAAATGTAAGCAGGATCAGTTTGAGATCGTAGAAGCAAGCCAGATGTGCGAATTACTTTCATTTACTATACTTAAAGCACCACCTTCGGAATTTCTTTCTAAGAAATCATACGCTTTAGGAATTGTTCAGTTTGATAACGGAGTAAAAGCACTCGGTCAAATTACTACTTCAGAAAACTTATCCATAGGGATGAAGTTAACTCCTGTATATCAAAAATTATCTGATAATTATGATGGAAAGGAATTATATAATTATGTATTTAAACCAATTAACACATGAATTGGTGATTTATCATTCAAAATGAAGAAATAAGCAATATAAAGGAACATCGAAAAGAATGGGAAAAAAATGTTTTAAGTAAAATTGCTAGCAAAGGAGAGAGGAAAGAAGTTTTTGAAACCCCTTCAGGCATTAAACTTAAAACTATATTTGATCCCGAAGATACCAGAAATCTCGACTATATGAAGGATTTAGGGTTTCCTGGTCAACCACCTTATACTCGTGGTGTCTATCCAAATATGTATCGTGGGAGAATCTGGACTATGCGACAGTATTCGGGATTTTCTGATGCGAAAAAAACTAACGAGCGGTTCAAGTACTTGATTTCTCAAGGTCAAAAAGGTTTATCTATCGCGTTCGATCTTCCAACGCAGATGGGTTTTGATTCTGATAATCAATTGTGCTTAGGAGAAGTAGGAAGAGTAGGGGTAACCGTTAATTCGCTCAAGGATTTTGAAGAAGTATTTGAAGGAATCCCACTTGATAAAATCTCGACGAGTATGACGATAAATGCCCCCGCTGCGCTATTGTTAGCAATGTATATCGCTGTTGGTGAAAAACAAGGTGTTACTATGGAAAAATTAATGGGAACCGTCCAAAACGATATTTTAAAGGAGTATGTCGCAAGAGGGACTTACATCTTTCCTCCAACGCCATCTCTAAGGCTGACAGCAGATATTATAGAATTTTGTGCGAAGAATCTTCCCCGTTTCAACACAATAAGTATTGGGGGATATCACATGCGTGAAGCTGGATGTAACGCCATTCAAGAAATAGCGTTCACATTAGCCGATGGTATAGCGTATGTCGGGGAGGTTATTAAGCGAGGAATTGATATAGACGATTTTGCTCCAAGACTTTCGTTTTTCTTCGCTAGCCACAACTATTTCTTCGAGGAAGTTGCTAAATTTAGAGCTGCTCGCAGAATTTGGTCAAATATAATGAAAGAGCGCTTTAACGCTAAAAAATACGAATCCTACCGCTTACGTTTTCATACCCAAACTGCGGGAGTAACATTAACCGCTCAACAACCCCAAGTTAATATAATCCGAGTGGCATACCAAGCTTTAGCGGCGGTTTTGGGAGGAACTCAATCTCTACACACGTGTGGAGCTGACGAAGCGCTATGCTTGCCCACAGAGGAATCGGTTACGCTTTCTTTAAGAACGCAACAGGTATTAGGTTACGAATCTGGGGTAACTGATGTAGTAGATCCATTAGGAGGATCTTATTACATTGAGTACCTTACCAACGAAATTGAGCGGGAAGCGTTAAAATACATCTCAAAAATCGATGAGATGGGTGGTATTAATTTAGCAATCGAAAATAGTTTCATTCAAAAGGAGATCCAAAATAGTGCGTACAAATACCAAAAAAGAATTGACAATGCCACCGATAGTGTGGTAGGGGTTAACACATTTTGTACTGAAGAGGAGTGTAAAATTGAGACCTTTAAAATTGACGAAAGCAGAATAGAATACATCAATATTGCGCTGGAAAAGCTAAAACAAGAGCGAAATAACGAGATGGTAGAGGAAAAGCTGAGAGAATTGCGAGAAGTTGCTGAATCCAGCGACAATATTATGCCTAAAATGATAGAAGCGGTAAAGACTTACGCAACAATCGAAGAAATATGTAATGTACTACGTGAAGTATTTGGTGAATATAAGCCATCTCATGTTATTTAAGTTTTAGTTGCTGAGACTTTTTTTATAGTTGGAGATCTTTGGTAGAAGCGGAATAAATTCTAAAGGATCGCCATAAGCAGCAATCTTTTCTTTTTGTAACATTTCGGAGATCCGATGGCTCTCGTTAGGAATATGAGCCCTTTGAATAATCGGAATTACTGGTTTATTGTGTTTTTTACCGAGCCTAAACGAGTTTAAGATGTTTTCCTCGAAGTTTGAGCCTCTTCGAAGATAATAATCCTTGTTAAAGTACCAACTTGGCATATCGCAAATTAATGCGTCGATTTTTTCATCTGACAAGGCAGTATCTATTATACCTATTATACTCTCGCTGAAGTTCATTTGGGCCGCGATATCAAGTGGATTTCTCGGACTGGTACCTGGAAGGAAGAATTTTTTCACTAACTCCTTTTCAACATGTTCGCTGAAATCAGGGACTCTCATACCATATTTTTCAATAAGATCCACTAAAACTACTCCATACCCGCCACTTATACTCAATACTGCGATGTTGTTCAATTGGCGGATTCCGTAAAAGTCTAATAGTCTAACAGTGGACAATAGTTGTTCTACGCTCTCCACTTCTATGATATTATACTGTTTGAATATGGTGTGCCACAACTTATTATTGCCAGATAACGAAGCGGTGTGTGTTTTTGCGGCAAACGATCCCCTCTCAGAATTCCCACCTTTTAAAAATACGATTGGTTTCTTGTTCTTTTCAAGCACTCGTTTTAACGCTGGACCACGGTGATTTTTAATTCCTTCTAGATAACAAAGAATTATTTCCGTCTCAGGATCATTGCATAAATAATGTAAGATATCAATAAAATCTACATCCGTACCATTCCCAAAGGAGAATGCCTTAGAAATCGCAATGCCCAAACCTTGAGCGGAATATATCGCGAGGTTACTTAATCCTCCCGACTGACTGACTAATCCTATATTTCCCGGTGTATGAGGAAACTTGTATCTCCAGTGTATACCGAGTTTCGGATAATATAATCCCAATCCGTTAGGTCCCAAGATTCTAACTTTGTTAGCCGCTGCTTCTATAAGATTCTTTTCTAATGCTGCGCCTTCAGGTGTGCCCTCGTCCGAAAAATTTGCTGTAAAAACCGTCGCAAGCTTGACTCCTTTTTCAACGCATTCTTTCATAACTTCGATGGTTAACTCGCGAGGAACGGTGATAAATACGAACTCAATAGGCTCAGGTACATCTAATATCGATTTGTAAATGTTCTCGTCCGGAAAATCCGGAATTGACTTTAACGTGGGATGGATAGCGTAGACATTTCCTTGAAAGTACTCCGTATGATTGCGTAAAAAGAAGAAATTCCGTTTTTTAGAAACTCCTATTACTGCTATAGATTTTATTTCGTTTATGAAGGAAATATCTTTAAAGTCATCCTTAGAACCTGTCGTCATTACGTTTTAAAATTAAACACTGGATTAATACTTTATTTCTTAAATTCCTTATTAAGTAATATTAGGTTAAACTCCTTTTTTATAAAAAGACTCGCTTACTGCATTGTAAAAGTCTAATTCTTAAATAGAAGCTTGTTGATAGTATTTAATAATACCATTTAATTGTAGATTTACATATAATAAAGAGTAAATTGAATTATGAGTGAAATCGAATACAAAACATATTATACGGGAATATTCTCGCTAAATTACTTTGTTCAAGGGGTAAATCAAAGCATTTTTACCGTCGTAGTTCCAATTTACATTCTAAATTTGCTAGGTTACATTGACGCTTCCGACATCGCCACCTTAGGAACAATAGTATTGATCCCGTTTGTATTAAAATTAATTTTTGGGTTATTATCCGATAAAATTGGCATCAGAAAACTAGGACGACGAAAGCCGTGGATAATTGGGGCCGCAACCTTATCTGGGATTATGTGGTTAATTATACCAATTTTTTTACTATCCACTCCCACAGCAGCAATGGCTATCTTTAGTATAATAGGCTTTTTTGTCATGTTCGGGAGTGCGATGGCTGACACCGCCATGGATGGATTTATATTAGATATCTGCCCTAAAGAAAAATTAGGGCGAACCACTGGAGCATGTTGGGGAGTACGATCTGTAGGAATCATAGTAGGGGGATTCATAATCTTACTTTTAATGTCATATATTCAAATTGAAATTATTTTTGTATTTTTGGGTATTTTAACGATTGCTTTTGGTTCCCTAACTCTTATAATAAAACATGGGGAGTCTATCAAGAACAGAGAAATATTTGCAAATCTTAAAGTAATATTCAAAAAGAGAGAGAATTGGAAAGTATTTCTTTTTTCAATGTTCATGGCTATAGTCGATGGAGTTATTTTCTTGTTTCTTGCTCTTTACATACTGATAAGAGCGGGATTAGTAAATCCAGTAGGTGCTACGATTGAAACATTAGAAACTGAGTTGAATTTATATGAGCCTCAGGCGTTTATTACATTAATAGTAAGTTTAGGAGTACTTGCGGGCGCTTTTGTTGGAGGGAGAATTGCAGATAAAGTCTCGAGAAGAGCTGCCGTCTTCTTGTCGTTTGTACTAACTACTGGCTCACTACTTCTGCTTTTAATACCTATCCCGTCTCCCCTTGTCTTTATACTCTTAATTTTTGCTTTTATTACCGGTTCGTCCAGTGGTTGGAGTAATTCCTCTTTTTCAGCCGTTGCTAGTGAGTACGCTAAGCAGTATCCCGACGCGACAAGCACGTATTTTTCAATCACAACCTCGTTTATCAATTTTGGTACCTTACTAGGATTGCAAATAACGGGTGCCTTATTTAGAAGCGTATCGTCGATTACAACAGATGTCTATGTGATCTACACCGTAGTATTTATATTTATGGCTTTTCTTAGCAATATTGCCCTAGTATTCTTCCTGTTTCTAGACCGAAACCAATACGAATATAAATTGGCTAATAAAGAAATTCTTGAAAGCAAATGAAACGATCTTGAGTTAAAACAAGAAAAACCAAATACAGAGGATCCTTTTTATCCTCTAATTTTTTACGTTCAAATTACTATTAAACAATATTTAAAATTACTCTACCTTTAATTCATTATCAGAGACTGATTGTACAGAAGAATAAATTTTCAAAGTGTTAAGTATGCGCGATTTAGAAAAAAAAAGGAGGAAACGATCAGAACGAATGATTAAGCTATTCAACGTGTTTTTAAACAAAGATTTAAAAGATTTTGAGTTTCCTCCCTTCTCCCGATGGTTAAATGGACAGATTATTAGAGCCGAATACGGTCTAATGGAGCTTGAATTCGAAGTAAGACCAGAAATGGCGAATCCTACTGGATTATTACATGGAGGGATGCAAGCTGCTTTAATGGACGACACTATAGGAATTACCACCGCGACTTTAGGTTACGAAGGGTTTCCAATATCGATCGATTTTCACGTAGATTACCTGGGTAAAGTAAAAGTTGGAGAGAAAGTAAGAGTAATAGGAAAGATAATAAGGGAGGGAAAAAATATCCTCCACGCAGAGGCAAAAATTTACGATTCTAAGAAAAATCTAGTTTCAACCGGAAAATCTAATTTGTTTAAAACAACTTTTGTCCCAGATTATGTAAAAAATACTGATCGCGCTTTTGATAATAGTGAGAGTTAAAAATTTTGATTTTTTTATAATAATATTATTTCTTAACTATGAATTTGTCGATCCAATCAATCCAGAAGAATTCTTCGCAAAATCCGAGTAAATTTTCTATTTCTATTTGAGTTATCTCTCTTCTTTTTTTAGCTGCTGGAACCGTAGTTGACATTTCTGCCATTAGTTTTTTCTACCTTTTATTTGATTGATATGTATTTTTTTTTTTTCGTGTGTTAATAATGGGAAAAATATATTCTTATGTGTGTAAAAATATAATAAAATAAATCTATTTAAATTTACTGAAACAAAAAAAAAATGTATCATAGTAACAAACAAATAAACTTTTTCAAGATTTCTTTTTTTACCACAAAAAAAGGTTTCCCCAAATTTAATTTGGATATGAACATAAGTTTAATCAAAGTTCTTGAACATGGCGAATTTTATATGATTCACGAGGATATTAAGACTCAAATCGCTAGTTTAAAAGCGGACAGTACCTCTGGAGCCAAGGAGTTCATTGATAAAGCTATTAATGTAATAAAAAATCAAATTTCCTTAATAAAAAACTCTGAAGGTGACATTAAATCTCAGTTACTTGAGCTTTCAAAGGAATTAATTAACGCAAGACCGAGTATGGCACCTTTAATTAATACAGTTGGATTCCTACTTCACAATTTGTCGGAGTTTAACAAAGTTGAACTCGAGAAACAAATATTTGCTCTATATATTGAAAGATTAAAAATAAATAAAGAAATTAGTGTGCACTTTCAAAACTTTATGGATTCTATGCAAAAGTCGAATCCAAGGATTATGTTATTATCCTACAGCTCTACGATTATCGAACTTATACAAAATCTGCATGATATTAAACCAATTTTTTACATATTGGAGGCTCGACCTTTATTAGAAGGTCACAAAGCAGCAGAGATCTTGTCAATAAAATTCGATACAACATTAATTGTAGATGCAGCTATGGGGAGATACATTAACGACATAGATTTTGTATTAATCGGAATTGACAGCATTTTACGGGATGGATCCATAATTAACAAAATAGGAACAAGTCCTTTAGCCTATGTAGCTAAAGAATATAACAAGAAAATTTATGCTGTGGGCGATCGTTTTAAATACAATCTAAGAAGTCATTTTCAACACGAGGTTTTAATTGAAAAGAAGCCTATTGACGAAATATATCAAAAATCAATTAAAAATAAATTGTTTAAGGTTGAAAATTATTATTTTGACGTTACTCCTCCAAATTACATTGATGCGATAATATCAGATTTAGGAGTTTTACCAGTAGAGCAATTTTTGATACGAATTAAAGATTATCTTCCCATAATATGGTTTAAACAGTTTCTCTAAATAACGAGGGTGTTATCACACGGTTAATTGGAAAAATTATCTGAAATACGATCCAATACCTCCTCTTTTATCGACCAATAATGAAGCATTGAAGTGGTTTATAAAAAGAGATTTATTAGGGGAAGAGGTAGATTTGAGTAAGCACTTATGGAAACTACCAGAAGTTGATAATATCTTTAAAAAGCAACAGGAAAATGGGTCGTGGAGATATCCTGGTAAATTAGAATCCATGAGGACGACCGAAAATTACGCCCAATTGGAAACTTATAGACAACTTGGTTTTCTAATAGAACTATACGCATTAAACAACAACCACGCAAGAGTGTCTAAAGCCTGCGGGTTTTTGTTTAACTTTCAAACCCAAGAGGGAGATTTTCGAGGGATCTACGGGAATCAATTTTCTCCCAATTACTCTGCAGGAATTATGGAGCTCTTAATAAAAGCAGGATACGAAAATGATGAACGGATTCAAGAAGGATTGGAATGGTTGCTCTCTGTGAGACAATCAGATGGAGGTTGGGCAATTCCAATTCGCTCCCATAATAAAAGCTGGAAAGAGGTAGTTGATTCAGAAGTAGTACTTCACCCAAAAAGGAAAAAACCCTTTTCACATATGGCAACGGGTGTGGTATTAAGAGCCTTTGCGGCTCATCCAGAATATAGGAACAAATTAGAAATAAAAAACGCAGGTAAACTATTGGCTTCAAGATTCTTCGAAAACGACAAGTATCCCGATCGGAAGGATAAGACTTTTTGGACGAAGTTTACCTTCCCTTTTTGGTTTACTGATCTTTTATCGTCGTTAGATTCGCTGTCCTATCTAGGGTTTATGAGGAAAGATCCTGCTGTACGAAAAGCGTTGAATTGGTTCATTGATAATCAGCTAGAGAACGGATCTTGGAATTTGAAACTACTTAAAGGCGGAAAAGTAAAAGACTATCCTTCTTGGATAAATTTTATCGTTTGTAGAACCTTAAAACGATTCTTTACCTAATCAATCAAGTTTTTCTGCCATAAACGGTTTTAACACAGCTATTGAAACTGCGAATAAGGCAATTACAGAGAGTTCAACAAATATGGATATAATAAATGGACTTCTTGGACCTAAATAGTCCCAAGCTAACCCACCTACGATTGGGCCAATAATCGCTCCAACTTGACTCGTCCATTGAGTAATGCCAAATACTTTTCCCCTATGATGCTTCGAGACGCGACTCAACAAGTTTCGTAAAATAATCATTCCTCCCCAAGCTAAAATCGAATCAAAGGTTAGTAAAATCGCGAATAACAACCCAGAATTAGAGCTAATCAAAAAAAAGGTTACTAGGGCTCCAAGACTGCTAACACACGTAACTCCGAGAAGCGGATTAATTTTATCTGAAATTTTTCCCATTTTCGGACCGATTAAAGGAGCTAAAATCTGACTTGGAAAGTAAATTATCATAACGATTACAGGATTCTCGACGCCTAGAACATCGATGAGATAAACTTGGAAGAAGGGTTGAGCTAAAGATTGGTTCATATTTACAGTAAGAAACGCAACCATTAACACAATAAATCCTACGATAAACACAGCGGTAATTGTTCCTTTACTGTTAGAATTATTTTGACTTATAGCTTCTGGCTCTAAGTAATAGCTAGGAACGATAGTATGGGTTGCAGACACATGCTTATCAAATGTCAAGCTCTCGTCAACTGTTCTCTGAAACTTAATACCTGCGTATACGTTTGAAAGGGCGAAAAAGATTAAGGGACTATACACTAGAAATAGATTATCGGGTGTAAAAACTATTGCTAATCCAAAAAGAGCAAAACTAATAATCGATCCAACTAAATTACCCCGCCCTATCATACCTCCTCGTTTACCAAACGCGTAAGAACGGTTCCTTTTGAACGATTTTTCTGCAATAAGAGTATCTAGCGGGCTCCAGAATATTCCAACGAAAAATCCTAACACAAAAAGGCTAATAGCAAATACGATGAGGGAAGAAAAAATTATTCCAATGAACATAATAATATAGCTGGCACCCCTTCCGAAACTACCTATCAGTACTAAAAGTTTCTTTGAAACTCGATCAGTTAGGTAACTAACTAAAGGTGCGCTTAAAAGACCACCAAAAAGCTGACTAGCAAATGTTAGCCCCATCTCAGTACCGCTCGCTTCTAAAAGTTGAGCAGTGACGTATGGAATGAGAAAGATAAAAAAGAAAAAGCCCAGACTATTCCAAAAAATGATACTAATCATTTGATCGAAATCAGGAGTAATTTTCATCGATAAGTCGGCTTTTGAATGGTTTTCGTTTTGTAGCGAGTCTATTGGCGTAGGTTCCATTGTATTGAGCCGAATTCTTTGATACTAAGCGTTTAACGAAAAAGGAGATTTTTGATAATAGATACTAAGTAGAAAAATACAACTGCTAAAAACTTTTTCTTTCTCATTCTCAAATGAAATCCTTTTTATAGAATTAGATCTAATTTTAAAATTAGCTTGAGAGGATTATAAAAAATTATTCAATATATTTCTTCTTACAATGAAGCAACCTCTTTTCTTATTTCGCTGATTTCCTCTCTTTCTTTATCCTCTTTATTCTTTCTGACTACAAAATATACAGAACCCATTACAATTAGAGTTCCAATTAAGTGAAAAACCGTAAAAGCTTCGCTGAATACTAGCACAGCAAAAAGAGCTGTTGTGAGGGGAGTGGCTGAAAGTATAGCTGAACCCTTAGAAGTCCCCACAAAAGAAAGTACATTATACCAAATGAACAACCCACACCCATAAATAAGTCCCATAAGGAGGATGTAGGTTAAATTGAGTGCTTCAAATATAAGAAAAATGTTTTCTACGGGAAAAAATATAAAGTAGGTGGAAAATAGAAATATGCCACTTAATAGATTTCTAGCAAAGACCATTTGAAATGGAGTGGTCTCGTTCCTATCAAATACTTTCTTAGTAAACGCGTGTCCTGCCATCCAAATAACCGAGTTAAATACCATTATCAACACACCAAGGTTAAATTCCAGTAAATCAAATTTTCCTTCAGTAATAGCCAGAATTAATCCAAAAAAGAGGATAAATGAAAATAAAATTTGAGTTGCGGATATTTTTTCGTGATTAATTATATATCCAAAAATTAAACCAAAAATCACAGTAGTCTTTTGAGCTATACTCACATTAATTGCGCCACCGATTTCGTAGCTTAAAAAAAATAAGAATTGCGCTACTCCAAAATTAATTCCTACTAAAACAAAGAAGAGCTTATTGTTTTTCCATCCATTTAGAAGATTTTCAATGTGCTGATCTTCAAATGTGTCTTTTGAATTTCTTTTAATCTTATTTCTTTCGAGCAGCATTAAAGGGAAAAAAATTAACGCTTCAACTAAACATGTCCCGGCTGCAAAAATATACGAATCTAACACGGAAGGACGGCTGTTAGCGATAATTGGCTGAAATCCTATTATGAATACATTAACAATTCCTAGAACTACACCAAGTAGATATTTATTTTTCTTCATGAATGGCTATAGGTTCCTTTGATTTTTGTTTCACATTTATGATAATAAAAATCGAAATCACAATTATGCCCATTCCTACAGCGTGGTAAAAGGTAAATACTTCCGCAAGTAAGAACGAGGCGAGTATTGCGGTCACCAATGGTGTGGGACCCATGAAGGCAATCGATTTTGACACTTCGATATACTGAATCATTTTATACCACGAGTATAAATCAAATGCATATGCTAACGCAAATAGAATGTAATACAGTTGATTCAGTGGATTAAACAATAAATCGACTAAGTTGTTTTGGTTATTTATAAAATAGAAGGTAATATATAGCGAAAATAAGATAATGAAGTTTAAACCGTTCCTAATAAACACAATATTAGCTGATGTTAATTCCCTTTTTTCCAATAACGGTTTTGTTAACGCGTGACTCAAAATCCATAACAAAGCTGTAATTATAAGAAAAATTACCCCCAGATTAAACTCTAGCACATTAAAAGAACCTTGAGTGGTAGCAATCATAAGACCGAAAAATAAAAGAAACGAAAAAATGATCTGGATTATTGAAATTCTTTCTCTATTTATTACATACCCAAATATCAAGCCAAATACAATCGTAGATTTTAACGCTAGTGAACCGTTAATGGCTCCTGCAATTTCATAGCCAATAAAGAAAAGTACCTGAGAAACCGAAAAAATGACACCTATAAAGAGAAGAAACTTATAATTTTTTTTCCAGCCGTGGAGAGTACTGGCCATCTCTTGAAATGTTATTAATTCTTCCCTAAATTTTGATTTTACTCTGTATCTTTCTTGAATCACGATAGGTAAGAAAATTAACGACTGATATAAGCATGTAATAGCGGTAAAAATAAACGCATCGAGGCTAGCTGGTCGAGAGTTGGCTAGAATTGGTTGAAGCCCCACCAAGATAAGGCTGACTGCTCCGTAAGTAAGTCCTTTATACACATCTTTCAAGGTAATTGGTATAAAAATTCATTCAAATAAAATTTTGGGGTCTTTCTTTCTTAAGGGGATTCTATTTCTAAAATAAGCTTAGAGGACGACAATAATTACCCCTACAATCGTCAATAACACTCCAATAAAACCTAATTTTGAGATTCCCTCGCGATTTATAGCGTAAGTTAAGGGAAGAGCAAATAAAGGACACGCGGATGCAATTAACGACATAGTGGTTGATCCGGCAAGCCTTATTGCTTCTGTATAAAGAAAAGCACCCAAAGATGTGCCTATGATAGAAGCGACAGTCAACCACATCCATGTGTTCCTCGATTTTTTTGTATTTTCTCCAGGATTTTTCTTTTTATTCCTAAAATTTTGACGAAAAACCATTCCCAATAAGATTAAAAGCGCAACGGGAAACCTAATGACATTCCCTACGATGGAAGTCAAATTACCAGACTGAATTATCTTCTCAACTTCGATAAAGGCGTACTCGACCATTACAATACCAACAGCCCATCCTAAACTAGCGAGCAATCCAAAAAACACAAAGACAAACTGGTTTCGTTCTGGTGTGATAATGTTGGTATCGCTTAGTATCTCTTCGTTTTTTTCTGAATCAATGTTGTTCTCCTTTGGCTGAACTTTAAATTTCCCTATTGTAACAATTCCAACTCCAATGAGAAGTAGCGCAAATACTAATTGTATTTCAAAGGGTTTATTTAAGAAGATAAGCGATAATATAAACGTAAAGAAGGGAAAGGTCATAGAGACTGCTAGCGCTTTAGTTGTTCCTAAATTTCTTTGGGCAATAAAGTAAGCAGTATCTCCTAACACTTGTCCAAAAACGAAGCTAACGATTAAGATAAGCCAAATATCCCACGACAATAGAAAGATACTGGGAATTAACCCTAAAATCAAGGCAATAGCAAAAAATGTAATTGTACCTATTAAAGTTCGGAAATAATTTATGAATTCGGGACTGGCTTCGTGTTCGGTCTTCCTGTACATCGAGTTTGACAAAACGAATGTGAAGACCGTTAAAAAAGCGTACAATACTCCAAGCATTAAGGAGAATAACGATAAATCCTTAATGAAGTTAATGAAATAAATTTAGACTATAACTTTTGTGAATAACAGGAAAAAAAATAGGATATGTTAATTACATAACTGCTTTTTGGCTAGAGAAGAGAGAAATTCTGTAGATTTGGAAAAATCCTAATAATATTTTTGACAAGAAAGTATAAATATTATTTGAATCTAATTTTCTATTATTGTTAATTAGAGGTTTGGACTCAAATAAGCGGGAAGTGTGAATCCATGGTTAGTAAAGAAATGAAAAATGTAATCTCTATGTTGAGGATTTTCCAAGATACTGCTAAAGATGTAAATATATCTAAAATACGAGATGGAATGGAACATTTAGGAAAAATGGGAAAGCTCCCTAATGATGTAAAGTGCGAAACAATAACAGCAGGAAGCGTTCCAGCCGAATGGATTACCACACCTAATATTGAAAGTCAGAATGTCCTTTTATACCTACACGGTGGTGGTTATGTGGTAGGTTCTATAGCTTCATATAGGGATCTCGTCTCACGGATTTCTAGAGCGTCAAAAACCCGTGTCTTAATACTAGAGTATCGACTCGCGCCTGAGTTTCCATTTCCAAGCGCCTTATAAGATGCAGTTGCGGCGTATAAATGGCTTATTTCTGCAGAAAATATCGATCCAAATTCCATTGTAATAGCTGGAGATTCTGCTGGTGGGGGTTTAACATTGGCAACCGTAATAAAATTGCGGGATGAAGGGATTTCTTTACCAATTGCTACAGTATGCCTTTCTCCATGGACAGATTTAGCGGGAACTGGAGAATCATTAAAAACCAATGCAGAAATAGATCCTTTTATTAGCTTAGAAATGTTTGAAATTTCAGCAAAAGCTTACTTAGGAACAACAAACCCCCGTACTCCTTTAGCATCTCCTCTCTATGCAGACCTCCATGGATTGCCTCCTCTGCTTATTCAAGTAGGGACTTCAGAAATACTTCTTGATGACTCAATTCGTTTCGCAGAACGAGCAAAAAATTTTGGAGTGAATGTAAAACTTAAAATATGGGAAGATATGATTCACATTTTCGCTATTTTTGCTGTTTTTGCTCCAGAAAGTCGGCAAGGAATTCAACAAATTGGTGAATTTATTCAAGAATTTCTCGAATAGATGGTAAACCTCTATCAAAAGGGCAATTTAACATTGCGTATTTCGAATTGTTGGTGGAAGTGCTAAATTGGAAGAACGAACGCGTTGGATATTGTTTTGTTGAATTAATTTGTGGAGCGAGAAATGAGCTACATTTATCTCAACAAATCGGTAACTTGATGAAGAGAAAAAACAAATCTTAAAAACACACCCAACTAAAAAAAAAAAAGAAAATTAAAAAAATTAGAAATTTACTTCACGTCTATTTTCTTTTTCTCTGGTTCAGGAGGAATTACCTTAGGGATCTTTAAGTGTAGCATTCCTTTTTCTAATGTTGCTTCGATGTTATTGGCGTCAATATTTTCAGGAAGCGAAAAAGCTCGATAATAGCTCGAACTTTTGTATTCTCGTCGAATTACTTCTCCTTTCTTTTCTTCTTTCTTTTCTTCCTTCATCTCTCCTTTAATTTCAAGATTTCCAGCTTGAACGGTGATTTCGATATCTCCCTTATCTAAGCCGGGCATCTCTGCAGTGATGATGAAATTATTCTTTTCCTCTTGAATGTTGGCGAGGGGAGTTCGAAAGAATGGTCGATCCTCTACTGGCACCATCTCCTGTCGTTTTCTTCTTCGACCATAGGGGAAGAAAAAGTCGTCGTTCCACAGCTCAGCGAACGTTCGATCCAAATCTTGGAATAAGGAGAATGGGTTCTCCCTTCTTAGAGAAATCTCTCTTGTTTTTTTCTTCTCTTTTTTTTCTTTTTCTGCCATATTATCACCTTAGTTTTTGTTATTAGAATTTTTAATTTTCACTTATTATATTTGAAATAAAAATAAATTTTTGACAGTATAATCAATCACTTTATCTCAATTTTCTTTACTTCGGGTTTAGTTGGCTCGACTTTGGGTATTATTACGGTCAAAACTCCTTTGTCTAAGTTCGCATCGATGCCATTTTCGTCTATGTGTTCTGGTAAATTAAAACATCGATAATATTTCGAAGATATGTATTCTCTCCTGACTAGATTGCCTTCTTTTTCTTCTTTCTTCTCTTCTTTTACTTCACCTTTAAGTTCAAGCATCCCATCGTGAAAAACTACCTCAATATCCCCCTTATCTAATCCAGGCATTTCTGCCCGTACGATAAAATGATCTTCCTCTTCAATGATATTAGATAAAGGAGTTCGAAATAGAGGTTCTGTTGAGACTATAATGGGATTAAGCCGTCTGGTTGTAAATGGCCACCAAAAATGATCGTCGAAATTACGCCATACATCACTCATCATGCGGTCCATTTGTTGGAACAGACTAAATGGACTTTCTTTTCGGATCGCGATTTCTCGAGATTCCTTTTCTTCTAATTTTTGTTCGCCTTCTTGTTTTTTAACTTCAATTTTTCCTTCTTTTGACATTATCTCTACCTCCTTTATTTGTAGTTGGTGTTTATTTTAATTAATGGCTTGAATAATGGATCGTTGTCAATCAATAGTTGGCAACCCATCACTATCAACTAATGATATTTTATATTTAAATGTTTCGTTGAAATTTTATCACATGAATTAAGAGAAAACATACTATATAAACCAAAATTCGCCACTTTATTTAATAAATCCAAAAAAATGATTTCTTCTTTTTTTTGAATACTATTAGAAAATTTCAATAATTAAAGATAGAAATATATGTGAAAACTTTGACGTCTTTTATATGTACCAAGCACTAAAAATAAAGGATTGGCCGAAAAAGAGTAACTTTTTTTGGATTGTGGTCTCAGAATTTGTTATCAGCGCTTTTTCTGAGGGTATTTTGCTTTTTTTCTTTGAAGCTTTTGGAGGGTTTCTTGCATGGATTGCATTATTATTTTTGGGAAATGGATTTTTTATACCCACTTTCTTTAATCGGACACGAAAGCGCAAAGTACTGATCGATCTAGGTTCTCTAAAAGACATATATCAGAAAAATGAAGCTTACGATTTTAAAAAGAAAAACAGCAAACTCAAAATAGCGTCTATCCTCATAATATTTTTCATAGGCATGATTGTTCTATTATTAGTTCCTTTTGCATTACTATTCTATAACTTATCTAAATTAGAAATTATTTTTTTGTCCATATTATATTGCCTAGGCGAAATAATTATTGGATTGATTGTAACTCATGAGAAAGTACCTGAAAAAAGAGCTGTTGAGCTAATTTTTACAGGATCAATAGGAGATACAATAAAAGTCGCAGAACTAATTTACAAGTTTCAGGATGTTAAGAAAATGAACATAGAATTGATGATTATTGAAAAACCAGATATAATTCTTATGGGGTACACTTCGATTTTAGTGTCTCTTATTAAATATAACGAAATGGATATTAGGATTAGTTGCGCTGGTTATTGGGGCGTGGGTTTGGAGATGACCGTGTATTTAACAAATATTAATATGTCAAATAAAAAAATTGCTGAAGAAATCGATATCGGTTTAGAATTTAAACCTCATTTAGATTATAGTAAGTATTGGAAAGGATATAAAATTCAAATAATATATATTCCAGCAAAAGAGAATGAAGAAAAGGTTAGAGTTTTAAATGATACAGAATGGAAAGGAATCGTCGATCTATTATTCTCAACCATAGATTCAAAGCTACAAATCAAAGAATAAGTTTCTAAATAAAGTTTTTTTGTTAATTAAAATTACAAAAACCTGATTAAGATGATATTAAACAAGGTTTGGTTTGAAAGCAAAATTACCTCGTTTTTGAAAGTGGACGAATCGAACAAGATGATGGGGATCGATGGAATTTACATATTCGAACCTAACCCTCTCGTGGGATTGGTATCGGGGTTTGATCCTATTTTTGACGATTATAAGGACATAATTGGAAGCTTTCACCTTACTCCGTCCGAAGCTTACGAAAAATACTGCGCAAAAAAGAAATTAGAAAAACCTGAGCGAAAGTTAGTCATCTTATCGTATATTTTGCCTATAAACAAATTAACAAAAGAGGAAAACTTTAAATATTCACTGCAATGGCCCTCAGAACGATGGGCTCACACGAGACTATTTGGAGAACAAGCGAATCAAACGCTTCAAAAGTTCTTAGTAACCGAATTAGAAAAGATAGGAATTCACGCAATCGCGCCATCTACGGAAGTGTTTCTCTTCAAAATACATCGCAAACACGAGAAAGGGGTTTGGGCATCAACATGGAGTCATCGTCACATGGCATTCGCCGCAGGACTTGGCTCGTTTGGACTATCCGATGGTTTTATCAATGAACGAGGAAAAGCCATGCGTTGTGGAAGCGTGTTAATAAACGGAAAGGTAGACTTCGAACCTTTAGAACGACCGAAGAACCCCTATCAATTTTGCTCAAGATGTGGTAATTGTATTGAGCGATGTCCAGTGGGAGCAATTTCTTTCGAAAATAGACACGATAAGCAAGTGTGTTCAGAACATGTTATGGCGTCTATTCCTATAATAAAGCGGAATTATGGGATAAATATTTATTCCTGTGGATTATGTCAAGTAAATGTTTCATGCGAAAACGGAATTCCAAAAAAATAAAAAAAATTACTTTTTACTTGTGTCTAATTGACTATATTCAACATTTTTCCAAAAAATTAAATAACATAATTTTTATAATTTAAACAAAACGGTTAGAGTCACATAGGAAATTTCTTAACGATTCTTGCTCACATCTACTAATAGGGAATATTAATTTTTGCGTCTCAAGTAATTCCGTGGTTTAAACATAAGTCCACACTTCGGATTTCTTATTTGAGAACTTAATTCTTTTAGCGATCTCCCGTTTCTAACAATTTGATCGCCTATTCCTTGGAAGTGATTTAATTTACGAGGTATTATATTGAATAAGTATTATTGTTTGAAGTGTAATCGGACTCACCATCGGGGCAAAGTATATAAAGACCATTTAGAATTCAAGAGAAAAAATGAAAATACACCACCCGAAAGCATTAAAATTAATGATGTGCAAGATCTAGAACTGAAGGGATTAAGACCGATTGCGAAAAAGCAAATCTTAAGGTTTTTAAAAAAAATTAAGACTAATGGAAGGAAAAACTTATACCTTTCAGAAATAAATCGTATACTTCTTCACGAGTACGATGTTTGATTCCACTTCTCTTAAGAGTTTATAGTTTTGATACTTTTTTTTTTAATAATCTCATTGATAAATACAATTATGCGAGGTGAATTAATTGGGATCAAACGAGACTTTTTTTAACATGTGTACGGATTTTATTAACGAATATGAAATTCCATCTGCAGCAAACATCCTTTATTTTTTTCTCATGAATTGACACTAACCTTAAGAGTTTATTCTATTTCTCAAATAAAATTATTACAAAATAAAAAAATGATAAAAAATACTACTTTTTATAAGTGCCAAACTGAGGAAAGGTTTTTAACTGTTCAGAATTGAAGATTGGACCGTCGTTACAAACGCAGACATCATTTTTCTCACCAATACAACAGGATCCACATAGACCAATACCACACTTCATTTTTCTTTCTAGGCTCGCTTGAATTTCAATATTTTTTGTACTTGCAATTTCAAGCACTTTTTTCATCATAACTTCTGGTCCGCAAGTTAAGATTAAATCGATGTTCTCCTTATTGATAATATTTTCAACTGCGTCAGTGACAAAACATTTTCTTCCTAGTGAGCCGTCGTCCGTAGTGCACATGGTGTTTGGTATTAGTTCCATCAATCTGTCGGAAAACAGAAGTGAAGCTTTATCTTTTGCTCCAATCGCAACGAAGACATTTTTCTTGTTGGCCTTAAGAGGTTCAATTAATGACGTAATAGCCGCTATTCCTGCACCACCTCCCGTAACTAAGATATTGGTTGCATCTTCATAGTTCCAAGAATTACCAAAAGGTCCCCGTATACCAATCCTATCTCCAACTTTCATCTCAAAGAGAGAGGCGGTACCTTCACCAATTTTTTGAACCGTTATTTCCAGAAGATTTCCTTCTAGTTTTGAAATGGACATTGGTAAAAAATCGATATCGGGAATCCATAACATCACAAAATTACCAGGGCGATACGATCGAGCAATACGAGTGCTTCTCACGAAAAAACTTTTCAATTCTGGTGAATGTTCCACGATCTTTTCAATTGGACATACTTCTGTTTTACTTCTTGTGATGTCTAATATAACTTCTTCACTATCTTTTTCTAAGGATTTTTCTTCGAGAACGCCTTTTTCAAGTGCTAAATCGTAAATTTCTTTTCCTTTTTCAGTCCTAATAATAACTGTGTTCCAACCGTCATCGCTTCCCACCTCTCCAATGGAAATGTCTGCAAATGAAGCGGTATAATCAGAACACGAAAAACAAGCGTGTCTTATAGCTTTATCGTACAATTCGTTTAAATATAGTTCCGAAATTTTGGAGTTACTCAATATTTTTAGTTTAAAGCGTTCTCGGTCGTGTTCAACCTTATAAATTTCCTGAGGAATAAAATCTTTTTCCTTGTACATCTCATCTAATAGTTGATTGTAGAAGGTTCCAAAACAAAACGTTCCAATTGCTAATGAAACTAAATCGTACGCTTCGAAATCAAATCCCGGATGATTCTGTAATTTCCTTAAAGCTTGGATTTGGCATGGAGTGCCCACTACACCGATATTCACGAATTCTTTGTTGATTGCGTCGCCTACCAACGAAATCGTTGGGCTTTGACTAGGTTTATATCCTACCCCTTGACCAAGATCCTCTACTTTCTGAGCAATCATTGGAAGGGGTTTAAAATTCTCGTCTTTAGTTGTCGTAATCGAAGCATCGATCAAACCAGCGCTCATGGCTGTATGTAATAAAGCAGTCGTAGGACCAGAGTCCTTCGGGAGATTACTTGCGTTATCACTTACTTTAACGGAAGCAATTTTAATATAGTGACCTAGAATATTTTCTTGGTCTTTCCCAAATACCCACTTATCTAGAAGCTCTAACGGAATAACATCGCGTTCGGTTTTAGGACAAATGTTGTAGCAGAGCCCGTAACCATCTCTACACGTGTTCTCTTCTTTGCAGGAGCCATCTTCAATTGGTACTTCTTTTGCCAAATCAAAGGAAATGTTAGCGCAGAACGCTCCACACGCTCCACAGTATACGCACTTTCCTGTCTTGATAATTTCAGCTTCTAATTCCTGCCATCCTTTTTTAGTCTTATATATGTACATTTATTTACTTCCCTCGTTTTCTAGTTGCGTGAGAAATTCTTTTGCTTCTTGCTTTCCCAATTCAAACGCTTCCAGATTGGTGTCAATAGTGCTGCTAGGGACGAATTTCTTTATCGTTTCGATCGCAGATTCTTCAGATATCGTTCCTGATAACACGGTGTAAATTCCAAATAAAATAGAATTTCCATATACAATATTTCCAAATTTTTCAACTGCTAGTTTTTGGATGGGAATTCCTAATGATTTCTCAATTCTTTTTGCCGCTCTAATGTTTTTGATTGTTGAGGTATCCCAAACTAAAAATCCTCCGTTTCCGTTTCTTTTTACCATGTTTGGTTTAACATCGCTCGCTGCTTCTTCAGAAAGAATAATAAGAAAATCATACGGTTCTAATGCTTTAGGATAATCTATGAGTTCCATATCTTTATCCAAATCCACTACTACCTCTGCCCAGCACTTCCCTCCACGAGCGGAAGCTTTTAACTTAAAGAGAGAATTTCTCTTATAATGAATACGCTTCGGTTTGGGTAGCTGCTAAATTTTCATAGAGGGAGGAAGCAGTTATTATCATTTTTGACAAGGTTATGACGCCTTAGTCTTTAAGAGGAAATCTCTTTATTATTGACCACCATAACCAGCAATTCTTACTTCGTATCTAACTAAAATCCATCACCCGACATGTTTTTTCCATACTATTACAAAATATTGTATAATTAATTAAAGCTTTACCCAGTAAATAGTAAAACCATTTTGGAAGGTTTAAAAAGTTAGTTAAAAAAAGAAGAAGTTTTTTATAAACCTCGACGATAAAAATGTGGACACTATGTACCTTCTTTAATAACCACCACTTATGATACTTTGAATATAAGAATTCTAATTTAGTTTTATTGTTGATTATATTTGTTAGAAAGGCCCATGATGCTGTTGCTATTTTAGTCCCTTTATTGTTCCAAGCAACATAATTGATTCCTTTATGGTGTTCTTGTAAGCGGTTTACTAAGTTACCTTCCCTATCCAATATAGAAATAGAGTTAACACTATTTAAAAACGATACAGCGATTCTTTGACCTATGGGATCCCATTCAGGCCACCTCCTTGCCTTCTCTTACTAAAGTAGGCAAATAAAATCTTTTCTGCTCTTCTGTTTTCTTTTATTATTTAGGTGATTAAGTGTATTGATTAATTTTACATTAAAAAAGCATGGTAATGTTGAAAAAGTCAATACCGTAATCTATACATTTTTTAAAAATTTAGTCGTAGGTAATCAACCAAAATCAACTCAATATCATATAATGACTCCATTTTCTAATTTTGGGAGTACATTGTAGAGATTTAAGTTATTCATTATGAAATTGACATCTTTTTCATAACCGATTTCTTTTAAATGTCTTCTAGCATCTGAATTCAGTATATTATCCTTTATACATCTATCATCGATATGAACATCTCCATAAATGCTTCCATAAAGAGCCAATCCGACAATCATATCCTCTGCTAATCCATATTTCCCACCAACTATATGTATACTTATATTAGAATTTCTAAGTGAATTCTTTGCATAATCTAAATTTAAAGAAGAAACGATATAAGCTTCTGATAAAGAACACAATCTACTAGTAGCATTAGTTGTTTTGAGAACTAGACCTTTATAGTGATTTCTTGAGGATTTTAGTTTTTCCAATAGTTCTGTTGGAGAATTTCCAATATCAAAGGTACCTAATTTAACCCCGTCTTTTTCTCCTGCTGATAAATAGTCTGTTCTTCTATATTTTGAAATATCCTCTTCAGAATTTAACGGTATTACCTTTTCTATTCCGTTTGCAATAGCAGTAATTATAGTGCTTGCAGCTCTCAATACATCAATTACAACTGGAAATCCCTCCCCTATTTTAATGTATCTTTCCAAAGGTATCTCCTCTTAATCCTTTTCTAAGAGTTTCCAATGAAATCACATCATTTGGATTGATGTTGCCCAGATTTACATCAGGACCATAATTAAGAATTAACCAAACTTGTTGCTTCTTCTTTGGTGCTTCAAATATGATGTTATTTAAACCTAAACCATCAACAAGACCATGTGCCATATTTTCTTTTACACTTCCGTTTTTATCATATATTCCTAGAGTTCCTGAGGCTCTTCCCTCTATTATTACTTTATACGCACCATTTTTTAAATCATTTTTAGCTTCTATTATTCTCTGTTCTAAATTAAATTTATTATCCAATTCAGGATTCTTCTTGCCAACTTCAGAATATATTTTAAGATTATTGTTTGTTAACGTTTTAATTATCTCAGCTTTAGTTTCCAAATCAAGGTTGATTATTCCATTTGAGACTTCTACAGAAGTGAATCCAATTTTTTTTACTAAATTTAAAAAATCCAGAAATTTGTTTTGGTTATAAGCAAATTCTAAAAAGGTTCCACCAGTACAAACTTCAATATTATTTTCTATATATAATTTTATTTTATTTTTTAGGATATTTTCAGGGAATATTAAAGGGGTGCACCATCCAAGCTTTACTATATCAAACCAATTTTCAGCTATCATCAAATCATTTGCTTGTTTAAGGCCATATCCTTTATCTAAAACCATAGTGATACCTTTTTCCCTTGGCTTCTTATCTCGGTCTGGTATATCTAAGAAACTATACATATTTCTTACCTGGTTTTAATATTTGAGTATGAATCCCACATTCTCCTCCACACTTACTTGTGCCTTGCCATCTTCCATCTCTTTCTAAAACACCACCTGGATTAGAACAGGGAGCGCACCCTAATGATCGATACCCCTGCTCATACCATGGATGAGGTGTAATATTATTTATTGCGATATATTTCCAAATCTCCATTTCTGTCCAACTCAGGATTGGATTTATCTTAATTAAGTCCCCTCTCTCCTCTATTTCCTGAAAATTTTTTCTTGTTTGCCCTTCTGTATTCCTCAAACCACATATCCAACAGTCCAAATCTTTAACGGCTTCTTTTGTTGGATTAACTTTCAACAATCTACAGCATTCATCAGGTAAAACTTCGTAGATATTTCTTCCTGTATTAAGTTTTATTTCATTTGATTTTTGAATAAATTCCTCTGGAGATAAAAGATAGACTTCGATATGATTTTCATACAAAATATTTGGAGTTTCACTTCCAACATAAAATACTTTCAAATTTATATTCATATCCTCTTTCATCCTTACTTGATACTTAAATGTCTCTCTTGGCTTAAATTTAGTCATTATGGAAAAAACAGGTATATCTTTCCTTATTTGTTGAGCCAGATGAAGGGTTACCATACTATCCTTTCCAAAACTACATGCTACAGCCACATTCTGGTAATTATTAAGTGCTTTTTTGATTAGATCCTTTGCGTTATCAATTTTTTGCCTCATAAGTATATCTTATTAAAATAATAAAAAAAAACCTTACATATTGTGCAAAAATACTATCGTTAAAGGAAAATAATATATGTAAAAATTCCTTATGATAGAATATGTGGTTAGAATTATTAAAATCAATTTTAATTAACGATTTTGGTGAAAAATTAAAGAATACAATTTCCAATATGGGAATCACTATCAAAGAGTTCTCAGAGAAGAGTGGCGTTCCTGAAGGAACTATATACAAGATAATATCAGATGAGGATAGAGATTTTAGAAAATCTACATTAATCTCGATTATAAACTATATTAAAGCATTTGAAGGATATATTAGTAATAATATTATAGGAATAATTACTACAAGAGAAGCACTCGACACAATAGGTAAGGAAGTGAAAATAGGAAAACGATCCTTTATTGTAAAAGAATTCCCCGCTACAACCATAGAAGAAGAAATAATTAAGGGGATTAGGGCAGAAAAAGAAGGTGTTAACGGACTTATATGTGGACCTATCGCAGCGACGACTTTAGAAAAAATCGTAGATATTCCAATAGCTGCTCTTAGATTTGAAGAAGGACCACTTATGAATTCAATTAACAATTTAGTAAAAAAAATATGAACAAAGTTTTACCTTTAGTATAGAAACCTAAAGCCTTTTTAATCATATATAAATCAAATTATTGAAGAGTGAACATTTTTTCTTCAAATCAAGAAATTCATTAAAACTTAATTTATATTTTAATATGATATAATTTTATGAAATTTTTTAATTAATATAGAAAAAAAATAAAGCTCGCTATATGTTTATCTAAATTTGATTAATATGCATAAAATTTGAAATTCCTTACGCTTGTATAAAGAATTTATTCTAATATCATTATTTCAATAAAAGCATTTTAGCAATATCCGGATCAAAAATATCCGTTAATTAGTCTGGAGCTTTATATGCAATAGCATCAATTTGAATAAGACACTCATCATCTAAAAATTCTGTAAACCATGCAGATCGTGCAGGATATTTTCCCTTCTGGAAATAACTCCGATAAATTTCTCTCATTTTTTTAAAACATTCTTGTCTTTTTTCCAAGTCTGTATTTTTCAGGAGGACATTTATTTTGATAACATCTTCCAGAGAAGCTCCTGCTGCTTTAAGTCTTGATTTTAGTGTTTCAAAACACCGTTTGGTTTGACCTTCTATATCTTCGATTATATTACCATTTTCATCAACAAAACCTCCAGTGTGAGAAGTGTATATAAAGTTTCCAGCTACTACAACACTAGAGAATGTATAATTCCGTATTGGGTCACTTAAATCAATAAATTCCGGTTTCATTCATATTACACCCGATTGAATATTAAATTTGAAGGTTACATTGATTCATAAATATTAAAGGATAAAATATCATTTAAATCAATTTTTTTTTAAGGAAATGATAATTCAATTTTATAGAATTTTCTTTAAAAGAAAACAACGATAATACGAATGTTATACTAAATTTTTGTGCATTTTCTACGAATGCTGTAATTGTTGCATGATCAAGACCCACGATATTTATGGAGATGATCAAACTCTAAGTTCTCTCCAAGAAGAGTTTATGAGTGATGTATTGAAGAACCTCATTAGTAAGGAATACAATTTGCATGAAATTTCTCGCAGGTTAAATAAATCTACAAATTATATTTTAAGCCATACTCATTCAAATTTAGATCCTTCATACTATGATAAGCTAAATAAAAATACTTCATTGCACCAGTCTTGTTATCCCTATTTTGAAGTTAATCCTAACCCAACCGTAAGAGAAATTGACGAGATTGCTAAATGTTTGGGTTGTTCTAGGCGAACGGTACAGAGAGCATTATCCGAATATAGAGAAGCAATCCTTAATAAACAAGATTAAACTTTAATAGGTTTAAAATTGGACTATATCCTTTTTAAAAATCCTTTAAATCCTTGATATAATAGAAATATTAGATTAATAAATTTAAACTAATAATAATAGAATAAAAAATGGAAAAAAATTTTAATCATTCGCTTGACTCTTGACCTCTTTATCTCACATTATATATCCATTATTGAGTCCTAAGTTATTTTGCTTCCATTGCCCTCTTTTGTATTTTTGCGTATTCTTCTGAGTATTCGGGTTTGCTGGGGTCGTACTTAAACTCACCGATTATATATTTATTCAATAATTCCTCTTCGGACATAAACTTCGCTTGGTTAATCCTAACTGAATTTCCTTTTATCCAGTCAAGCATCTTTAGGCCTTGGTCCATTTTCTTTCCTTCTATTCCTAGATGTTCTGATCCCAAACTATCTAAGTTTTTACGCCCAAAATAAGTTATACACGGAGTTATTATCTCAATTACAGAAGTACCTTTGTGTTTAAGAGCCTTTCTGAAGTACTTCATATAAGTGCGGGGATGAGCCACAGTAGTTCTAGCAACATATGTAGCTCCAGCTGCGAGAGCTAATTCGACCCCATCGCTCCTATTTTCAAACATTTTATATGGAGAAGTTGAAGTGAAACCTCCCATCAATGTCGTAGGAGCCATCTGTCCGCCCGTCATCCCATAAATGCTATTATTAAAAATAAAAAGAATACAATCTAAGTTCCTACGACATAGATGAATGAAGTGATTTCCTCCGATTCCTAAGCAATCACCGTCTCCAGCAAATATAATCGGTTTTACTTTTGGATTTGCCATTTTTATGCCTGTAGCAACGGCTGGGGCTCTTCCGTGTAACGCCAAAACTTTTTGGGATTTTGCGTGTACTAACAACATCATTTGACTGTAACATCCAATTCCTACCACTGTTGGATAGAAGTGTGGGTCTAATTTCTCATCCTCGAAAATTCGAGTAAATATTTGTCCTATAATTCCATATCCGCACCCACTACAAAATCTAGTTGCGAAGTTTTTGAACATACTTCCTCCGTAAGACACATTCGTATAGGGGTGCTCTGGTTTTTCATTCGGTAACATTCGACCAATTTCTGCCATCACTTACCCACCTCTCTAATAACTTTTAAAATATCATCCGGATGATGAAACACACAAACCTTAGGGATCCTCAATATAGGTAAATCGGGATCAGTCACTCGCTCTACTTGCTCAGCTATAACGCCGGTATAATTGAGTTCAGGTACAATAATCGCTTTTGCGTTCTTAATAGCGTCTTTAACTTGTTCATCTGGAAATGGCCAAACGGTTACTAATCGAAAAATTCCAACCTTTATCCGTTCGCTCCGAGCAATGTCTACTGCTCTATAACTAGCTCTTACAGGCAAACCATAAGCAATAATAACGATCTCTGCATCGTCTAACTTATACCTATCAGTTATGCAGATTTTATCTTTATTTTTGTTTATTTTATCGAGAATCGCTTCAGTAAACACTCCAGGTTTGGGAGTTGGCAATCCCTCGTAATTATGTGGTTGATGAATAAATAACCCTGGACAATAATCGGTACCTATTACTGGGGGTTTAGGGATTACATATTCACCGGTTATGTCGTCTTTATAGGTAAACTTTTTAACATAATCTTCTGGTGGAGGTAATTCGCGATCGATTACGCGCTCAAGAATTTCCTCTTTCGGAGGGATTCTCACTACCTCGTGAAGATGACCTAAATACGCGTCAGAAAGGATAAAAACAGGGCATCTGTATAATTCTGCGTAGTTAAAAGCGGTTATCGTTAAATCAAATAATTCCTGACAGGTCATTGGAGCAATAGCAATTACTTGAAATTCTCCATTGCCTGAAAATCTAACTAATCCTAGATCATTGTGATGCGGTTCGGTTACGAATCCCGTTCCTGGACCATTCCTCTGGACATCGCAGAAAACAAATGGTACTTCTAGATTCGCGGCCATGGATATCGTCTCGACCATTAAAGACAACCCTGGACCAGAAGTAGCGGTCATCGCCTTGGCACCAGCTAACGAAGCTCCGAAAACAGAATTAATGGACGCTAACTCGTCTTCCATCTGCAAGCAGCATCCTCCCACTTGAGGTAATCTGTAAGCTAGATGCTCGATTACTTCAGTGCTAGGAGTTATCGGATATCCGCCAAAGAACTTTAATCCCGAAGCTAACGCTCCTTCACTCATTGCTACATTTCCCATTAATAAGTGCTTTCCTTCAGGTAAAAATCTTTTATCATTACTCGCCATATAATACACCTTTTAAGTTCTTGCTTTTTCACCTTCGTTTTCTTTTTCTGATTCGTCTATAACATAGATGCACCATTCTGGACAGGCATATTCGCACCTACGGCATCCGGTGCAATACATTTCCTTACCCGCTTTAACTCTAGGGAGATACGCAACTCTCATGTTTAGTTCATCCCCAGGTTCTAAGATTCCTGTGGGACACACAGCGATGCAATTATAACAAGTATCCCCTCCGCATCTATTTTTGTTTAGAAATAACAAGAATTTTTTTTTTTTATTCTCAATTAACTTAGGTATTTTACATCATCTCAATTCTTATCTATATTTCATAATGAGTTACCTATTATAAATACAAATTCAGCTAAAATTAAATATACTATTATATTTGCTAAGTGAGATTAAAAAATTGGATTTGATAATAGGTTTTATCTTAGTATTGCTTTTTAGGATTCACCTAGTTTTATGAAAAAGGAAGAAATGAAATTAACTATTAACTTATAGCAATTATTATATTTAATAAGATATAGTAATTTTACATTTAACGATAATTAAGATAAAGATTATATATTTCAAAAGAGAAGCGACTAAAATGACTAAATTGATTTACTTAGGTTGTTTATCAAGAAGTCGCTATGTTGAGACATGTGACAATGCGCTTAAATTGATTCAGACGATTGATCCTGAGTTTGAGTTAATAGAAAATCCCCCTTGTTGCGGTTCTTTAGCACATCATGTAGCTACAAAGGAAGAATTACTAAATCACGCTAGATTTGTTAATAAATGGTTTGAGGAGAATCATGTGTATGAATTGGTGACGATATGTGCGGGATGCTATAATTATTTGTCTCAGAAATATCCTCCTCTGCTCGGATCTGAGTTTAAAGTTAAAACAAAACACTTATTGCAATTCTTGTGCGAAGACGAGAATTTAAGTAAGCTTAATTTAAAATATGAAGGAAAAAGACTTATTGTGAACTATCACGACGGCTGTCACCTAAGAAACGCAGTTCCTCCTATTATCGAAGAACCAAGAAAGATAATTAATTCTATCAAGAACATTGAATTGAAGGAGATGGAAAATAATTCCTTAAATTCTATTTGTTGCGGTGCAGGAGGAGGAGTATATTCGATATATAAAGAAAATAGTGATATAAACTCAAAGGTTATATTCGATCAAATGAGAAGATCAAAAGCTCTTTTGACTCCCTGTCCTTTCTGTTATACTGCATTTAAGAGAGTAAGAGAAGAAAATAATGTAAAAATCCCCGTAATTAAATTCGAAGATTTTATTATAAATATAATGAATGGAGTAGATCCTATCTCATGAGTGGTAAAGGCAAGGAAATTTACGAAGAAATTAAGCAAAAAATTGAAGAGCTGAAAGATCCAGATTCGGATTACGCTAAGTTTGGAGATATATGGAAAATCGCTTGTTATGGAAAATATAAGTCGTTTGACTTGAGATACCTATACGAAGATACTAGTAGAGAGTTTGTGGATAAATATCGAGAGCAACTTTCTAAAATGAGAGAAGAGTTCGTGGAAAATATTGATTCTTACGTGGAAAAAACCCTTAAAGTCATGGAAAAAACAAATAAATTTCGAGTATACTATGCAAAAACAAATCAGAAGGCACAAGAATATTTTTTGAAAGAACTGGGAGAAGAAAAAGTGCTTTACAAATCTAAATCTCTAGAAGCAAAAGATGCAGGGATAATCGACATTTTAAATGAAAAGAACATACGAATCAAAGAAACAGATTTAGGAGATGTTCTAGTTCAACTATTTGATTATAAATTGCCTAGCTTTACTTTAGGACCAGGAGTTCAATTTAAAGCAGAAGAGATTGTAGAAAAAATAAAGGAAAAATACGGAGTGGAATTAGATCCAAAACCAGAAGCTATCGTAGATTATTATAGAGAAACTTATCGACCTAAACTACTTAATAGTGTAAAAGTATCGTTAACTTCTGCGAATGCTATCTCAGCACACGATGGTTCGATTGTCACTGTTGAAAATGAAGGAAATATAAGCATTCTGACCAGAGCTACTGATAAACATATAGTGGTTGTAGGAATCCAAAAAATTGTACCCGACATATTCGACGCGGTATTAGTCTCGAAAATTCAGGAAAGAATCATCAATGTGGATGGAGCTTACATCAGCTTAATTTCTGCTCCTTCCAACACTTCAGACGTTCAAGGAGCGAGGGTAATGGGAATGTATGGCGCAAAAGAAGTTGTTGTAATATTTGTGGATGAGTGGCGTACTAACGCAATAAAAGAAGATCGCTTCTACAAAGACCTCGTTAAATGCATTAGTTGTAAAAGTTGTGATGTAATTTGTACTGCTTCGAGAGCGTTTGGAAACATATTTGGTTCAAAGTACGGAATAGGAGCTGTAAACATTATACGAGATTACATTCACAATGGTGTAGAAGCAGCAGTTGGTGATGGAGCTTTCTTATGTACGGGATGTGAAAGCTGCTATCATTGGTGCCCTGTTGATATTAATTTAGGCGAAATGATAAAGCAAATCAAGAAAGAGGCAACAGAAAAAGGTTTATGTCCACCCGATTTGGAGGAGTATAAACGTAAAATTCTATCTGAAAAAAATCCGTTTAAATAAATGCTAAAGTGCTGAAATAATCTCTAAAAACGCAAAATAGAGAGAGAATTCTGTTTAGAAACGAACGCTCTCCAGAGATTTGATGTTTAATCTTTTTAATACTCACGAAAAACACATAGGTGAACCCGCAAATTTCCGTTATTCAAATTTTAAGGGATAAGTTGCCATGGTCTGAGTTTTTCTCCTCAATGGGAAAAGTGGGATTCGTTAGATTAACTTCAAACGAACTTTATTCTACCTCTAAATTTTCTGATTCAGGAGTTAAAGTAAAGGAGGGTTACGAAATGCTCGTAAATAATTTGATTCAGGCAGGAGCTTCTCGGGATCCTTCACATCTATTTGTTCCTCCATATGTAATTTTTAGACCTGTAAGCGTAAAACAACTAAAATTGATAGTAAAAATTTCTCAGCAGTTTAAAATTCCCGTCACTTTTGCGTCAGGAAAAACGGGACTTTCGGGGGGTTATGTTAATTATGCTATTTTAGTTGAGCTTGAGAGTTTGCGAACGCTTAAGCATCCTTTTGAAATAAATCTTAAAAAGAAGACTTTAAAAGTAGATCAGGTTGTATTAGTTTCTGATTTAATTAAAGGGATTCCATATTTCAGCAATAATGAGTTAATTTTCCCAGTACAACCTACCAGTGCTATAAGGCTTCCTGTCAGAGTCGGAGGTTTGATTTCGTCCAATGCGAGTGGAGTAACTTCGGGAAAGCTAGGAGCTGCGGAAGATTGGATATTGAAATTAAATATAATGACTCCAACTGGAAAAATTATAAGAGTTAATAGAGGAGATGTGTTATTTAAGAAAGTTGTTGGAGGGACAGGATATTATGGAGTGGTGTTAAATGCAGTTTTTAAATTATATAAACCAGCAAAAGACCCGAAAAGATATGTACTAATTGGAAAAAGCTTAACCTTGGTGTCTGAACGGCTGCAGTTAATACTTAACAAAAAAATCTATCCCCTCGTTTCTGAATTTGCTCTATCCAGTTTAGATTTATCAAGCAAATTCCCAAGTATTCAGGATTTAGTTCCTAGCGACAAAAAATTTAATTGGATTATTCTATTAAAAGGAAGCGATTCAGATACAAATAAGTTTGTAAGAGAAATTAGTAATCAACCAGACATAACAGTAATTGAACTGACAGAAGAAGTATTTCAAAAGTGTCTTCAAGATCGCTCGGCAATACCCGCTTCTTCGATATCAATTGGAGAATCCGAGCATTATTTGAGATTTCCTGGCTTCGAGGATATTTTAATTCAACCCAAGGATATTCCAGAGACTATTAACACCATTAATTCTCTTTTAAAATTTCATGATTTCAATGAAATTTTAATTGCTAACGCACACATTAACTTTCGCAAGGGTAAAGGGTTTCTATTGCATGTGAGACTCCCTGTACCTTTAACATGGGTGATGGAAATTGAGTTGTACGCAACAAGAATAAGCGAAATGATTTATGACGCAATAATGACATTAAAAGAAAATTTTGATATAAAATACAAAGCAGAACATAGCGCAGGTCCTTTTTTAATTTGGCTGGATCCAAAATTTAGGATTCAACTAAGAGTTGGCATTTTTTCCAAAAAAGCTTTCTATAATCCCCAATTATCCGTTTTCGAACAAATTATGAAGGAGCTATACGATTTATCCGAATTGAGTCGTAATGAAATATATCAATACGAAAGCGAATTATCTAAAGGGAAAAAAAAGGAAATATTTATTAATGGGCTTAGTTTGTATTTTTTAGGTAAATAACCAAAGAAGATAATATTTATTTAAACCGCGAAATAGGGTTTTATAATTACGAAGTTATTTAAAAAGATTTAATTTAAAACAAGATAATTCTCTTATTATAATTAGGTGATATAGTAATAACTTTATGATAATTGATGATTCTAAAGAAAGAGAAGCGAGATTATTAGGATATGTTAAAAAGTTTGATTTTCCTCGTCTAGCTGGAACAAAAGGAGAAAGAGACGCGGTAGTATTGACGAGCAATACATTCGAAGAACTAGGATATACCAAAGATCAGATTTTAAAGGAATCCTTTGTTTTTTCCACTTTCTATTCTGCAATTCTTATTAAAATCGTAATAATTTCAAATATGATTATTTTATTTGCATTGCTCTTGTTCCAATTTTTAAGACCTTTTATTATTTATGGAATTGTTGGAATTATAACACTTATTTTGATCTCTGTTCTAGAAGATGCTCGCGAACCTGAATTATTTAAATGGTGGGAAAGAAATTTAGGTAAAATTGAAAACGCAACAAATGTTATCGCAACTGTTCCCGCTGAAGAGAGTAATTCAGAAAATGCCGGGAATATAGTCATTTCTGCTCATTTAGACACAAAATCGCAGACTTTTAAGACTATTTGGAGAGTTTATTTTTATTTAGCATGGATAATTGCCCAATTAATTTTAATTATTACTTATTTTGCCTTGATTTTTGATCTTTTATTATTACTTGGGTTTGAATTGATGTTTTTTGAAGGTTTGGTAATCATTAATACGTGTTTTATTTTTCTGGTTAACTTTTTCCTCTTAATTTTTAAAACAAAAAATAAATCTCATGGCGCTCTTGATAATGCTTCTGGTATGGCTATTGTTTTTGAGTTGAGTTCCTTTTTTCTAAAAAACCCTTTAAAACACTTTAATATTTGGTTTTGTCAGTTTTCAGCCGAAGAACAAGGAACTATGGGCTCAAGAATATTTTTGGACAACTGGTCTAATACCTTCAAAAATCAAAATACATTTTTATTCAATTTTGATATGGTCTCATGTTTAGGACACTCTAAAAATCGAATTGAATTTATTCATACTTACGGTTTAGTTAGGAAAAGAAAAATTTCTCCTGTAATGAAATTTTACTTACTTAAAGCAGCATTGAACCATAATCTTGCGATTCATGGTTTCAGTGTTATCACTGGAGCTCATACCGATTCAGTTCCATTCCATAAAAGAAGGTTTGATGCCGTTGACATAACTACTTTAGCTGCGGCTCATTATACTCATAGTAAAGAAGATAAATGGGATAAGGTCGACCCTACGACGCTCTTACACGCGTATATTATTATAAAAGAAACTATGTCTATGTTTGATGAAGATTTCAAAGATCTTAAGAAAATGCACAAAATAAATCAAGAGAACTAATAATGAAATGAAAATTGAGCTTGTCATTTGAAGGGCATATGATTAAAACAATAATTTTTGATCTTGGTGGGGTATATTTTACTTCAGGAACTTCATACGCAATTGAGAAGATTAAGGAAATTTATGATATCAAAGACGAAAAGTTACTTCGTGAGACTTTCCATGATAGACCCTATACAGAAGGAGGACTTTTAAGAAAAGGACTAATCTCTATTGATGAATTTGAAATGAGATTATTTTCAAAATTAGGAATTAATGCAAAGGAAAGAAAGCATACTAGATACATATGGTTTGGTTCTTATTGTATTCACTACGGAATTGAAGAGTTATTATCTAAGTTAAACCGTACCTATAGACTTATAATTTTCAGTGGAAAAGTGAGAGAACGCGTTAAATATTTAAACGAAAAATCTAACTTTTTGCGTTTTTTTGATGATGCTGTGTTTAGTTTTGACTATCAAAAAAATAAAGATGATATCGATTTTTATAAAGAATTAATTAATCATATAGAATGCGATCCATCTGAAGCACTATTAATTGATGACGAGAAGAAGAATATAAAGATTGCGAGTTCTCTCGGTATAAATGGAATACATTTCTATTATACAGAAAAGCTATTAGAAGATTTAAAGAAATATAGTATAATTTTTTAATTAATCTTCCTAAACTTTTTAAAAATAATTAAACTGTATAATAGGATATTTTTACCGTGGAATGGATTGTAATTTTTATTGTATATGGGATATTATTTCTTGGTGAACTAGGAGATGAAACCCAATTAATCATATTTAACTTATCTCTTGAATACGAAAAGTCCTATAAAATAGGATTGGGAGCTACATTAGGTTTTGCCGTCATAGTAACATTAGGAGTGTTTATTGGCAATGTAATAACAATTTTTATTCCTATCTTTATAATTTTTATCATTTCTGGTATTGTTTTTATAATAATAGGTCTTTTGGAAGCACAGGATCTTAAAAATCTTTACAATGAACATAAAAATAAAGAGAATCAAGGAGAATTTGAGATAAATCAGCCAAATTAGTCTAATTTACACGATAAAAATGAAAAAACTGCTTCAATCTTACAGAAATTGAAGAAAAATCCTTACAATGCTGGTTTTTCATCAATCTTTATCATGGAACTTGGTGACAAGACACAGATATTAACTATCACTTTGGCATTTATATATCCTTATCCTTTTGAAGTCTGGTTAGATGCCTTTCTTGCACTCATTACATTAGCCTAGATGGGGGCTTTCTTTGGAGCTATAATTGCCAAAAAAGTTCCAAAATTTTACTTAAAATTATTATCCGTAATAATTTTCATTTTTATTGGGATAATTATAATATTGACTTCAATTTAGAGCTCCTTTCCTATATTTTTTAATAAAATTATAGGTATTGATTTAGAACCCGGTCTAGCTCTTCTTTTAAGTTAGAATCAATAGGATGAGGAACCTCTTTATTTACAAGTTCTAATACTCTACTTTTTGCTCTCTTTCGAGCCGATAACGAGCCTGATTTTTCCCAAGATTCGTGTGGCCTTCTATCGATAACAGGACTCGGGAAAAACAATTCTTTTCTAAATAACTTAAGAGTAGTAGGATGAGATAATAATTCTTCTTTTTGATCGTAATCCTTTAAAATATCATAAGCAAATGGACTACCATAATCTTCAATTCCTCTTACGAATCTCTTTACCATTCCCGCAATATCGTTATCAATTACTAGTTTCTCAATGCTCTGAGTAGACTCGAAGTTAAGCATCCCCGGCCCACTAATTACGTTAACACCCGCTAAGGCAGCCATCATTGCACCTGTACTAGCTTCTATACCTGATTGAGCGTCGGGAACTTTTGCATCGCTTAACGCCATGTAGGCGTGAGTAGGTAAATTAAAGTGCTTTCCCATTTCTATATCTCCTAAATTAATCATTACTGTCTCAATCGCACCCATGGGGGTGGTAGCGTATTTCATGTCCATAACTGCTGGCGAACCACCCCATATGACTGGAGCCCCTTGATTTGTTAATTGCGTTATTACCACACCCGCAAGGGATTCGGCACAATGTTGTGTAATCGCACCTATTAAATTCATTGGCGCATTCGCGCCTGCTAGTGGCATGGAAACCAACTCGGAAGGGATCATACATTTAGCGGCGTCGACTAAAGTTTGAGCGATGAGATCTGACCACTTAAGTGGAGGACTGGGTGCAGCATCAAAAATCGCTAGTGGCTTGTCTGCAAGATCTTTTTCTGAAGTCCTAAAAACTAAAAGAAGTTGTTTCATTATCTCAAAACTTTCTTTGCGAAATGTACCCGTAATCACCGGTTTGTGGCAATTGTTTAAAGCGACATATAATCTGTGCCAATCTTGAGCGTCTTTAGGTACATCCTTGCAGATAATAGCGGTACTTTGTGCGTCTATGTGCTCTAAATGTCCGACTATCTTGGAGAATTTGATAAAATCATCGATCACAGCTTCTCTAATTATTCCCGTATTTTCGTCGAGTATATTAATAGCAGCACTTCCAGGATCGAAATGAAAGTTGTCGTCTTTTAAATTGAGTTTACTTTTACCTTCACGATCATACAAGAAGATTTCTTTGGGGGCTGTCTTGAGGCTACTTTCGATAATGTCTTCGGATAAGAAAAATCTCTGCCCTTCCGAAGGAATTCCGTGAGAAGATAAAATTTTAGAAGCTTCTTGGTTCTCAATCAATACCCCAAGTTCGTTTAAAATTTTTTTTGATTCAGCGAAGATCTTATCCTTGTAATTATTATCTAATAAATTGGTCTTTGGTCTTAATATTGCCATAAAATACACTTTTAATACTAATTTTTAGTTATAGAGATATACAAGTTAGATGTAATTATGATGTAACTTTGTTTTATTAATTTTACTTACTCTAAAGGTTAGAAAAGAGGGTAAAGAAGAAGTATCATTCTTTCAACTTCTTTTTTGGATTAATTTTATAATATGTTATCGAAACCATTGCAGAAACTACAATTAATAGAACTGGAAGTGCAAAAAAATTAAAGCCGCCTATTCCAGTTTCTGGTGTTGTATTTATTTCGAGAATCAACAAACCACCGCCTAATGCTACATAGATGTATTCATCATCAACATCTATTTCATGAGCTGCGGAAATAAAATCCCTATTTTCAGCTAACTTTGTAATGGAGTAGTTATCATCAACCTCGAATAGTTCAATTCCAAAGTTATCAGCTACATAAAGAAAATTGTCTTGTTTAACGAGCCCTAACACCTCTCCTCCATCATTATCGACATAAGAATCAAGCACTTGGACCGATGTTGATGCGGAAGTCGATATATCTAATACTCTAATCCCATTTTGGTGACAAGCTAGAAAGAGTTTGTTATTTTCAATAAAAATACCGGTAGCTCCGTCAGTTTGAGGGATAAGTCCTACATATTGAGGCGTGTTGGGGTTAGAAACATCAACGACTTTTAATCCAGAGTTAGCGTTGGCAAAGTACACAGTGTTTTCTTTTATTTCTATACCATCACTACGAGTATCGCTAAATTCACCTATAGGGTTAGGATCTGAGGGATCACTCACATCAAATACTTTAAATCCAGAACCCATATAACTTACATAAGCCCGTGAATCTAATACTGTGATTGTGTATGCTGAACCGTCAATATATTGCCCAATCAATTGAGGGTTTAGGGGATCAGAAATATCAGCAATAACTAGACCACTTGAATCAGCAGCGATATATGCCATATCACCTTCAATAACAAATCCAAACGCTCCATCATCAATAAGTAACTCACTTGCTTTTACTGGATTCTCAGGGTCAGATATATCGATAATCATTAATCCATCGTTATTAGAGAGATATGCGTAATCGGTTGTCACATGAATATCGTAACCAACTTCTACATCGCAAAATCCAATTTTATTAAGATATAGGTCCTGATTGGCGTTTGTTTGAGCACTTACATTTAAAGGCAAATAAATAACCGTTAGAATGTAAATGACCACAAAAACAGAGACAAATTTTATATTAAGTTTCATTTCTCTCAATTACATGTATATTAGATTATAGTGAATTTACATTACCTTAGATTAGTCCGGATCGAATTTTAATATTTTATATCTCTTATAAATCGATTAAATATTTAAGAAAACGAACGCAAACAGTCATACAAACCTAATTTTGATAAGGTTTAATTCATGGTTTGTCCTTTTTATATTAATGAGTGATGATAAGAGAAAGCTTTCTACGCAACCTCTTAAAGGTATGGATGACTTTTACCCCGAGGATTTGAGAGTTGTAAACTACATTAAAAGTGTCGTCGACGACATTGTAGAACTCTATTGCTTCGAGGAGTTTGAATCTCCCCTACTAGAACCCATAGAAATTTTCGCAGCGAAATCCTCTGAAGAACTCGTCAATGAACAATCGTTTATAGTGGAGAAGAAAAAAGGAAAGCGCCTTATATTAAGACCTGAGCTTACTCCCTCGTTAGCTCGAATGATAGCGAAAAAAAGTCAAGAACTTAAGAAACCAATCCGGTGGTATTCGTTTCCAACATGTTATCGTTACGAGGAGACTCAGAGAGGTAGACGAAGATCTTTCTTGCAAATTAATGCTGATATCTTGTTTTCGAAAGAACAAGAAATAGATGAATTATTCTACGATTTAGAAATTTTTTGCATTATTGTGAAAATTTTTGAGGAACTTGGAGCTACATCAGATCAATTTCAAATTTACTACAATAATCGTCGGTTCATTGATGAGATCTGTCGACAGGTCTTAAAGATACCTAAAGAAAAACTTCCAATTGTGTATAAACTTTTAGATAAATCAGACAAAATGGAAGGAGAAGAATTTAAAGGGTATGTCCTTGAAACATTTCAAAATGAGAAGATCATGCAAGGAATATTCAATTTAAAAGACGCAGAAACCATCGAAGAACTATTAGAAAAATTCGAAGCCATCCCAGAAGCTTTCTTTAAATCAGAAGGCTATATTGAATTAGTAAATTTTGAAAAATTACTTACAGAAGAGGGAATTTCTGAATATTGTTCCTTTTCCTCGAAAGTAGTTAGGGGTTTAGACTATTACACTGGAATTGTGTACGAAGTGTTTGATACGGGTACTGAAAACAGACGTTCGATTTTCGGAGGAGGAAGATACGATGATCTAATATCACTATTTTCAGATGAACAAATTTCGGGAACAGGCTTTGGAATGGGAGTCTACATGCTCTCTCTATTCTTAGAAACTTACGATTTAATTCCCGATGAAATATGTGATTACGATTATTCAGATGTTATATATATCGCTTCTATAAGTAAGGAATTATCGCTTTACGCATTGGAAATCGCTAGAATTATCCGAAGCGAAGACCTTCCTTGCATTATCGATTATCGATTTAAAGGCCTCAAAAATCAATTAAGTAGAGCAAACGATCTTGGAGTGAGTATAACCCTAATTATTGGATCGAAAGAAATGTCAAATAACCAAATTACTATTAAAAATATGATTACAGAAAAACAAGAAACAATCGATAAATCCCAACTAATTGACAAAATTTACGATCTTTTTGATGAATTGGAGTAAAAAATCTCATTTTTCTATTCTCTATTCTTTATCATGTTTTAGAGTTAATTCTTCTTTTTTCTTATTTATCTACAAGGGAATAGTCATTCACAAAACTTATATTTCCATTCGAATACCTTTATATAATGTATTCCAAAAAGGAATAATCATTCAAAAATCACTATGGAGTCATAATTATGAGATCTTACCAAGAAATAATCAAAGACGATACTTTTGATAAGAATAATCAATATTTTGTAGATACTAAATTACCCAAGATGTGCTGGGGATGTGAAACCAAATCAAATTCAGGGTATATGGTTTGGAATAACACGAAATTACGGAGGATCTTTTTCTGCGATGAGTGTTTCTCAAATCTATAAAATATAATTCTAAACTTGATTGGGAAATCTTATTTCCCAAATTTTTATCTTATCAAAATCTAGGTTAGTAATCTTTAAGAAATCTACGACGAAGTACATCACAACAATAAACGCAACATATACAATTAGCAACTTTATCAAGAGAAAGTTATTCAACCACCATAGCGATGTAATAGTGGAAGGATTTGACTCTTGAGCTTGTTTTAAATCTCTTTTAAACATACTTTTAGGAAGGAACAATCCCGTAGATTTTGCGTAAGCTAAATATTCGCTCCCAAACAATCTTAGAATCTTTTTTTCTTCAAAGAGAAATGTTTTTGCAAATGAGAGCACTAGGAAAGAATTATGTTTTATAAGAGGTACTAATTCACTATGGTGAATTGAATTTGTTAAATACCTATTTATTACTATTCACAATTTTTGGAATATTGACAATTAAATTCATTCTCCCTCGAATCATTAGACGATTTCGAGGAAATAAGTTACCTAAAGGAGCTATTATAGGAAGTAGAAATGCTCAAATCAATAATAAGCAGACATCTGGGAGTAGAATGTCGCAGCTAGCCGTCACATTTGGGATAGGTTGGATTTATATTATATTGCTTGACTTTGCTCTTCGTCTAATATTTGGTTTTGGGGAACATAATTTAATATTCATCATTGATCTTCCAATCGAGGTGTATTGGATAGGCATTATTGGAATGTGGCTCCTTGGCGTTTGGGTATCAATAACTTTTATTTATAATGTCAATTACACTGCTTGCTTTAAGCAAATGAAAGAGGAAGAATACGCTTTAGCAACAGGGGGAACATATAAATATGTTCGCCATCCAGCATATATTGCAGGAGTATTTGAAATTCTATTTATTTTTCTTGCAACTGGAATTTGGGCAATATTTTTTGGTTTAATCGGTTTTTTAGCACTCCCTTACCAAGCTAAAGAGGAAGAAAAGATGTTACGAGAAATGTTTGGTGAGATTTATGATGAATATTCGTCTAAAACTGGACGTTTCTTTCCAAAAATAAAAAGGATTGAAAACAAATAAATATCAGTAAACATTTTAACAAATATTTATACTAGGCTTTATTATTTTAATGTTATTTCTTTCTGTAGGATTATTTGAATTAATTTGTCATTTAACTATCATTTTTAGAACATAAAAAACCAAGTTATTGATATTTAAGAAATCAACAACAAGAGACATTACAACAATAAAGCAATGTAACCTATTTACGCCTTTATCAGGTATTAATTATTTAGCTGCCACAGCGATGTCTTGTTTATACCTAATTATTTTCACTCACGATTTCCTTGTATTATTTGGTTTTTGATCACGATTAAATAAATTTCTTAAAGTATCCGAATCCATAAAATCTTTCTCTTGAACGAGTGTAGGATTATTTATATTCATATCTTTTCGACCATTAATTGTATTAATACTAATTTCGTATTTCTTGGAAAGGCACTACTGATTACTTTTAGATTATAACTTTTTCCTTATTAATAAATAATTATTTGAAAAATAATTAACTTGAAATGAAGTTAATTTTCCATCTTTGATTATTATCTCTCGATATGCTCCTAATTTACCAATTCTTTTAAAGGATTTCAATCCCAAAGCAGGAGTCTGAACTATCAAGGGACTATATTTTTGAATATCTATATTATTTATACAAATCTCAGAATAATCATCATAAAATACTGCAATTGATGGATCTTTCTTTTTTTCATCATTAGAGCTATTTTGTAAAGATTTTTTTAATCTATATTCATTTAACATGTGTGTATGACCTGATATAGTAAGAGTACAATAATCATAACAAAAATTAATCAATTTCTCCCAATTATAAGAAATCGTTCCATATTTAATATTAAATTTATCATCAATACGTGCTTTTTCTCTTTTTCTCTTTAGACTTTTAAATTTTGATTCTCTGAACTGATCAATTCTTATTTTTATAATTTTTTTAAATTTTTTTTTTATACGACTTAAGATACCTCGTTTCTCTCTTGTATTTATAGGAGGTGCATGTAAACAAAGAATAATTTGCAATTTTTCATTAAATGTGGTCTTAATAATATTATCTAAAAATTTTATTTGCTTCTGAGTAAAACCTGTTAAAGAGGGGCTTCCTGATAGAAAATCAGTTAATTTTTTATAGCAATCCGCCCCGGTATTTAAAAAAATGAATAAAAAATTACCTAGTTTTAAATAGTAATCTAATGAAGCATTTATTTCTGATAAGTATCCTTTTAATGCATTTTCACTCTTCAAAATAGCTCTAATTGGAGAAGCTGAATAATGATCTTTTAATGCTTGAGCTTCAATTTTTTTAAGACCTACTCTTTTATACATTCCTCCCCAATTTAAATCATATTGCCAAGGTCGATAATCATGATTCCCAGGAATGGTAAAGATAGGGCATAAGATTTCTTCTGATTTTTCTATACCTTTTTTTTTAATTTGGTCTATATTTAAGATAATATCCTTGAAAGTTTTCCAATTACTATTCTCATAAGCAAAAATAATTTTGTGATTTGATGATGGTCTAACATTGGTAAAATCTACAATATCTCCTGTAATAATTACAAAATCAATTTTATTATTGATAACTTTTGTATTTATTATTTTAACAAATTTTCTAAATAAATTGTTTGGATTAATCAATCTTTTTTTAAATAAGAGATCAATTTTAAAAAGAGATTTTCTAATATCATCCTTATTATTTGATTTTGGGGGATTAATTTTTATTTGATTCATTTTTTTGATATTTTTAATCCTAAGATTTCGATACATATTATTAATTTTATTAAACATTTCATCATTTCTTTTAGCTATATGTAAATCAGTAGCTTGCACGATATTGATATTTCTCCAATCATTTTTTGAAATGACAATCGCATGATAATTTATTTCTTTATCCAAATTAGAATTTACAAATAAAATATCAAACATAATGAAATTTCTATTTGATAAAAACTCTAAAATCTCATCAGTTAAATTAAATTCTAAAGTAATTATATAAAAATATTCTAAATTACCAAACACCTCTAATTTTCTTAAATAATTCTGTGGTTTACAATATTGATCATCGATATATATTGAGCTATTTATCTTTATTGGAGTTGTTAATTTTAGGTTTACGATTTTAGGGATTACTGGAGTTCCCCTAAAAGCACGAGGTTTTATTTTCTTTAAATCTATCTTTTTCCTTTTTATAACTTTTACTTGTTTGTTCCCAAATTTATCTAATTCTTCAATTGAAATTTTAAAGCCTTTTTCTTTTCTGGTAAATAAGAAAATTGTTTTTACTTTTTTCCAAACATTCTTAGTTTTCTCTTTTAACCCTCTTTTTTCGAGAAGTTGCTCTAATTTCCACTTATATTCAAAAATAGGTATAAATTTTATATTGTCAGTTAATAGTTCTTTTACTTTTTCTGGATTCTTTCTATTAGTTATGACTAATAAATCTGTTTTAAAGTCTTGCTTAATTAATTCTCTGTCAATATTCAATATTCTGGGATGCCCCAAGTTTGGGTTAACTAAAAATAAACCTTTAGAATTCATCATAAAAATCACAATTTTAATTTGATGTCTCTTTAATATCCTTTACTCTAGTTCTTAAAGTCACTTCAGTAATTTTAGTGCTTATTGTTCGAAAATCATTATTTAAATAATTTGTTAAGGGATTTCATCTGCATCAATATATTTATATTTAATCCTTTTCCCATTAAAAAAGCGTTTACGCGTCTTAGACCGCATATAAGTAGAGAGCGTAAATATCTTTACATTTTGGTCCACAATTGCAGTGTCCTCTACTTCAGCAGCAGTATTTTTTATAATTTTAGCCTTGGTTATGCCTAATTATTTTCACTCACGATTTCCTTGTATTGCATATCCAGAAGATGCTTGTAAATCCCATCTTTCTTTCCAACCAACTGTTCATGAGTGCCCTGTTCCACAATACCTTTTTTATCTTGATCAAGCACAACGATCCAGTCAGCATTTTTAATGGTAGATAAGCGATGCGCTATGATAATAGTAGTTCTTCCTTCTCTGGCTCGATCGAGGGCGTCTTGAATCAATGATTCCGTGTAGGGATCAACGGAAGAAGTTGCTTCATCAAGTACTAATATCCTTGGATTTTGAATAAGGGCTCTCGCGAAAGCGATAAGTTGGCGTTGTCCAATAGAGATATTGGACGCGTTTTCTTTTAACTTAGTATCATATTTTTTCGGGAGTGTTTCAATAAAGTTGTGGAGCCCTAAAAATTTTGAGACTTCAATCATCTTCACTTCCATTTGCTCTTTCATCTCTGGACTTGGATCTTCATTATCATAGCCATATAACAAATTCTCCCGGATAGTGCCCGTAAATAGGAATGAATCCTGTGGTACAAGACCGATTAAATTTCGAAGACTCTTTTTATCTAAGTTTTTTACATCTACATCATCAATCAAGACCTTACCATCGGTAACATCGTAAAAGCGACAAATTAATTTGATAAAGGTAGTTTTACCAGCACCAGTTTTCCCAACAATGGCAACAGTCTTTCCTTCATCAATTTTCAAAGATATTTGTTTTAATACATAGCCTATTGTTGCCTCGTGTTCTAAGCGAATTCGCTCTTCTTTAAGAGCTTTCTTTACAACATCGGGAAAGTCTTTAGTTATTCGTTCCGGCAATGGAATGGTTGCAAGCAATCGGAGGAGTTGTTTGGGGTTCATACTACCCCCCATACCACCACCGCCCATCATTCCGCCGGTTTCACTACCCATTCCGCCACCACCACTAAGCATTCTAGCACCACCTTTAAGCGTTGATTCTAGTACCCGAACCATTCTATTTATCATTTCGGGATTGTTTAGCATTCCTTGAAAGAATGGTGGTAAGGACTGTGATTTAGTTTTTTGAGTTTCTTTAGATTTTTCTGTGTGATTAATATTAACTTCATTCACCAATGGTTTTCCTCCCGTCGTTGTTGCCATCATTGGAGGTATTGATGTTTCTGGAAAGGACGTTTTAAGATCTAAATGCTCTTTTGAATATTCTGTCTCAGGGATGGCATAACCATATTTAGCAAAAATCGCGTCAATTTTAGATGGTATCTCCTCAGGAAGTGTTCTCATTAACCCTATCATCATTTCTTGTCTAATTGCTTGAGGAACTCGCATGATATTCTTTGAGAGAAATGATTTGTACGGTTCAGGGAGAGTTGAAAAGAAGTGTTGCACTCTTTGCATCATCTGCATGGGATTGAATCCTTCAGGCATTCCTTGAGGCAATTTCGAAGGTTCTGCAATTTTTTGAGCATTACTTGTCATTGATTTTTGTTTTTGATTGCCATCGAATTTGTATCCAAAGCTAACATCAGCGAACTCAATTGAACCTTTCGAACCGTTAAATTCTACGGGATGCTCAGGATCTGGGAGATCGACTTCCTCTTCCAAGATCCCATAGATCCGATCTGCAGCTGCCATGGCACTTTCGATTATTTGTTGGATTTGAGTAAGTGACATAAATGGTTGGAAAAAAGAAGACATATATTGGATGAAGGCTGCCAGAACGCCTACAGTAATCGCAATTCCAAAAGGAGCGAAATTTACTATATTTACATACCCTCCAATTACTAAGACACTTGCGGTCAACGCAGAAGACATAAATGTTATGAGTGGAAAAAAGGTTGCAAAAATCCTACGCGCTCGAAATGAAGCTTCAGCATTAGCTACATTAGCTTGCTCGAATTCGTCCGTAGCTTTTTTTTCTTGTCCAAACGCTTGGACTGTTTTAGCTCCCGCGATATTTTCTTGAATTGAGGAAGTTACTTTACTAATCTTTTTACGAGTTTCCTTAAAGGCACCTATTACGCGATTTCGAAACCATTTAGACAGTAAATAAAAAACCGGAAAAGCTATCAAAGCAAATAACGAAAGAAATGGACTCAATACGAACATAAATGTAAGACTTAATCCGAGTGAAATTACACTTGAAATAATCTGAACGAGTTGTCCACCCACCAGTAAATTCATTTGATCTATATCATTGGTTGCCCGAGATATTATATCACCTGATGGATGTTTATCAAAATAGGACATAGACATCTTTTGGAGTTGCTCAAATACATCATTTCGCATCGAAAATACAACACCCTGACCAATTTTCCCCATACCGTATGAGCCTATGTAATTTCCGATGGCCATAAATAACATTAAAGTTAAATATAGGATGGATATGTTTAATACAATTTGTGCGTTTCTTGCGACAATTCCTGAATCAATCAAAGTCCTTGTTAATAGGGGAGTTATCGAATTTACTATTGTTCCAGCAGTAATTAAGATAACAAAGAAGACGAACATTTTTTTTTGTTTAAAAAGATATGAAAAGATCCAATGCCATAGAACACGACGTGGATGCTCAAGTTCAGCTTTTCCTTCTATGAATGCCATAGGGTGACGGTGTCCCCCTACTTCTGGACCCCTTGGACGCAATTCTATTTCTTTTTCTATTTTTTCAAGTCGTTTTACTTCTTCTGAATCAATTTCTTCTTCAGAATAACCTAATTCTTTTTGAGCTGGTTTATTTCTCATTCACGAATCACCTCTTCTGTCTTTAAATTCGCATCAACCGTAAGTTCTTTTTGCTTACGATATAGCGTTTCATAGATTTGTCGATAAAGAACGTTGTTTTCTATCAAACTTTCATGAGTTCCATAACCCACGATTCGACCTTTATCTAGCACCAAGATCTCGTTAGCATTTCGGATTGTAGAGATACGCTGGGTGATAATAAATGTAGTGGTATTTTTCATAATACGCTCTAGTGCATTTTGGATTTTATATTCTGTTTCTACATCCACAGAACTCGTTGAATCATCAAATACTAAAATCTTGGGCTTTAAAATGATTGCTCGAGCTATGCTTAAACGTTGTTTCTGACCTCCAGAGAGACGCGTCCCGCGCTCACCTACCATTGATTTATAACCATCTGGTAATTCCATAATAAATTCATGGATATTCGCGCTAGTTGCTGCTTCTATCACTTCTTCCATAGTTGCTTCTTCCTTCCCATAAGTTATGTTTTTCAAAATGGATTTATTGAATAGGAATGTATCTTGGGAGACAATAGCGATTGCTCGATGTAATTCTGCAATATTGTAATCGCGTACATCTACATTATCAATTTTAATGGAACCCTCGCTTACATCATAAAATCGTGGAATCAAGTTAATTATGGTCGATTTACCTGAGCCGGTGGTCCCTATGATGGCGATTTTTTTCCCAGAGGGAACTTTAAAGGATAGATGTTTGAGTACTCGGTTACTTGGAGTGTATCCAAAGGAGACATTCTCAAATTCCACCTCCCCTTTAATGCTCTTAGCACTTATAGGATTCGGCTTTTCCAAGATTTCTGGCGAAGATTCAATAACTTCTCGGATCCGGCGTAGAGCGGCATCTGCTTGTACGTACATAATCAAGATCTGCCCTAAAATGACAAGTGGGAATATGGTCATACTAATGTAAGATTGAAAGGTGATAAGTAATGATAAGGGCATATCGCCCTGGATAACAAGATTCCCTCCTACAAAGAGGGTTAATATGATCATCAATCCTATTAATATAAAATTTATAGGCATGAAAAGAGTGTTAATTTTTACTGACCGAACGCTTGCATTATAAAAACGTTGGTTATTAGAGTTAAACTTTCGAGACTCTTTATCTTGCATGCTAAACATTCGAACAACTTGGGCTCCTACAATATTTTCTCTTATAGTATTGGTAAGTTCCCCAAATGCTTCGCGGCTTTCAAAATATATTGGACGCAATTTTTTTGTAATGATTAAAGAAATTGCAAGTGACGAGGGAATAAGAATCGCAAATATCCAAATCATCTGAGTACCTAGTATAGATACTGCAAACAATACTCCAATTAATTGGATCACCCCTTGAACTCCAACGGCTAAGCCAAATCCAAAGATCATATTAGTTTGTTCTACATCCGATGTAGCTCGTGCGATTAAATTCCCGGTTTCCATTTGATCAAAATAAGCAAAAGATTGGCGGTTTATCGCATTGTGGATGTCTTTTCTGACAAAATACAAAGCATTCGTGGAAATCCGTGCCCCTAATATTCGCGAATACCGAAAAATAAAATATGCTACCAATCCTAAACCTATTATCGTAAAAAAATAAAGGAATAATTCCGTAATACTCATTGGGGTCGGCGAGTTAGGATCTAAACGACCCACGAGCTGTCCTATGAAAATAGGGATGATGAGTTGGATTATTGTCGAAATAACTTGTAGAATAAAGGCTTTAATGAAAAGACCTCTACTTTTCAACCAATATTTTATAATCATTTGTAGTGAATTCATAATTTTTTACTCCATGTTATTTTACTATTGATAATTATACGTTTATTCTTCCGAATTACTCTGTTTGTAAATTTTACCATATTTACCTTTATATCATTTTTCGTCAAGATTTTCCTCCTTTATTTGTTTAACTGCTTCCCTTACCATTTCTCTTATCTTTTCCCTATCTAAACTGCTCGATATTTCAAGCTTTTTTATAATTTCATCTAAGCAAACTGTTGCAATCTTAAACTTTTCGATTCTTTTTTCGATATTTTTTAGCATTTCTTTTGACCAGAATTTAAAACTTCTAAAAAAATCCGTTGCTTCTTCAATAGTTTCAAATTCTTCTATTTTGCTGTCTAACATATGTTTCATACCACTCCCGGGATTTATATCTGCTAACCTTCCAAAGATGGTAACCCATTTTAACTTAAGCGTCTCTAAAAATTTCTTACCTTCAATTGTGATTAAATAGAACTTATTTGATCTTCCTTCGATTATTTCTTCTTTAGTTTCTAAATATCCTTTCTCTTCTAAATCTTGGAGAGTTCGTAACACAGTTCCTCTAGGAAAATGATATTTTTCCTGTAATTGATAACCAGTTATGCCTTCCGAATGCTCTGAAATTATTAATAATAACATATAATCTCTTATTTCCTGAAAAGATTCCTTGCCCATAGGTATTGGAGGTCTTGAATGAGCACCAGGAAAAGGTGGTACATACCCAAAAGGAGGAGGTCCACCGAATGGGGGCTTAGGTGGGGATCTATGATCTTCTGGAGGATCTTGACCCATACATCTTTTATATTGTTCCTCTGAACTAAACAACTCTATGTCTTTTCTGAACATTTCATATGACCTATTAAATTTAAAAAGTGGTATATGATCAATTTGAACATATCTCCTTATTTAGGTGTAAAAGTCGAAAGCTATTTAAATATGATCATTTTGATCATATAAAATAAATAGAAAAATCTGAATTAGATATAAAAAAAATCCGAATTAAATTAATAAATTAAAAATCGTTTCCCCCACTGGTAGAGGGGGATCAACAGGGAGTTCTAAAAAAAAAGGAAATTGATGTCTCGTAGTAGTTCTTTTTTTTATACTATTAATGTAATATCTTCGAGTTATATCATTTTTGGTACCAAAGTGGTCCCAAAATTTTTATATCATTTCCTCCTATTTCTAAAAATAGAAATAGAACGGGGATGTAACCCTATATCAAGCAATTTATTAAATAACAATTTATAAAAAAATTTAGATTAGAATAATAATACATATAGAAAATATAAATACTAAAAAATTGTGCAAGGTTGGAAAAAAAAGTATTATTTAATGGGACAAAACTTCCGACATCTGAAGCTAATGCTTTAAAAGAATTAGAATCTAAAACAAACCAAAAAATATCCCAATTAAGTAAAATCATCGTAAATAACTCTATCGGATTTATTCCTTCCTCTAATGGTATAACTGATCTTTCTCTTTATGATTGTGATTTAACTGAACTTCCAGAGTCATTTATGGCTTTTAAACACCTCCAAAAACTATATTTGGGACAAAACAGACTCACAACTATTCCAGAAATTGAAAATCTAGAAAAATTAAAGGTACTTTTTCTTTTTTCAAATCGGATAAAAATAATACCAGAGTCAATTAAAAACTACAAATCTCTTCAAGTTTTGACTTTAACAACCAATTATCTTAAGACACTTCCAAATACAATCGGTAGATTAAAATCATTAAGAATTCTTGGTATTAACAACAATAAGCTAAAAAGTCTTCCAGAGTCATTAGGTAATATAAAGTCATTAACAGAGCTTATTATCCATGCCAATGAACTATCCAAGCTCCCAGAGTCACTCAATAGACTAAAAAGACTCCAAGTTCTTATGGCTCATGCTAATAGTCTTGTAGAGCTTCCTGAATCAATATCTTCTTTATCTAACCTTCGCAGATTGACTATAGGTCATAATCCTATAGCAACACTCCCTGATTCAATAGGGAATCTAGTGAATCTTCAAGATTTTTCACTTGACCGAACTAAAATAACAAAACTCCCAGAATCGATCACTAAACTACAATCATTAGAAAGGCTCGTCCTTGAGGATATTCCATTGAAAAAACTCCCAAAATCCTTACTTTCGATAAAAAGTTTAAAAAAACTTCAACTTTGCGAAACATATGTCAGAAATAAGAAATCAGAAGATATTATAAGAAGCCTTATTAATAAGGGTGTGGATGTTAGTATATATACTCAACATAGTAGAAATAAAATTCTTTTCCCATAAAAGACATTTTCTCTAATAAATCAGGAACAATCTACCTTTTTTGGCATAATGTAATAATTATGAAATCTGAATTAAATTAATAAATTAAAAAAATTAATAAAGTGCTCAAATATCCTTAAGATGTTCAATTGGGATGTTGAAGTAAAATGAGTTATATTCTAGGAATAAGTTTGGCAATAAGTGCAGGTTTTGCTAATAATTTGGGAGTATTGCTCCAAAAAAAAGTAATAAATGATCATTTGGAGGATCCGCAATTTTTAAAACAAATTACTAAGAATCCTACATGGATCATTGGATTATTGCTGCAGATTTTATTAGGAGGAGCCCTTTTTTATCTTTTAGCACAGATTTACCTTGGACCTGCATTAGTTCCTGGATTGATGAGTGCAGGGATGATTTTACTTGCCATAGGATCTATAAAAATTCTAAATG
>JAHPYY010000170.1 GCA_019058515.1 Promethearchaeota archaeon | reverse complement strand
GGATATACTTTTACTCCTGTTATTTCGTAGAACATTTGGCGACCTTTTGAAGATTCTAAAATCTTTCGATTGTTAATTCTTATTTTTTTGGCTTGTTCGTCGTTCTTGTATTTTTTTCTCCTTAATAATTTAGTAAGGTCATCGGAATTGATGGGCCATTCTGATCCTTCATTGTGTCGTTTGTCGATTTTCCACCTTAGAAAACGATCTACATTTTCGATGTTAAGGAAAATAACCTTTTTTGATTTTCCTGCAATAATGAACTCTGGTTTAAGAAAGTCCATCCCTCTTAAGTCAGCGGTACTAGGTATAGGATAATGACGATTAGGATGGGTATGTCCAAATAATTCGAAATCTTGAAATCGCCATGTTTCGCTCGTTCCTCCTTGAACGATAACTGCTCTTTGCGGTAAGGTTAATTCTTCTTCAAAGTCAATCATTAAGCTATGTTCTGTCTTATCTGTTGCGACTTCTTTAAATCCCTTCATCAATACTGGAGAAACAGTTTTTTTCATCGTTTTTTGTCCCGCATATTCTTTTACTCCTTTGGTTTGCTCTATCATTTGACTTTTTCGCTTATCCATGAGCACTCTCATGTACAGTTTATCTTTATGAGAAAAAAATTCCACTAATCGAGTTTCACCTCGTATTTTTCTTTTACCGTACTTAAAATCGTTTTTATCGACCCAAATACTAATCTCCTTGGAAAATCCTGGAACTTTAACTTCCTTTCCATCTTTTCTGGTATACTTGTAGGGATCTATTTTTATTTTAATCCATCTTACGCCGCTTGTTCCAGCTTTAGCGTACCCTTTCTTTTGTAAGTCTTTAGGCTCTATAGATTCGTGGAGTAAAGGAATCGTAGAAAATTTTCCTTTATCGTCAGCGAGATAATCGTTACCTTGATAGTGTACAATTTGTCCTGGAATCCCTATTGGAGGTAAATTATCTACTGTATTGATGGTATTTGTATCGATAAATAGGATTTTGCTTTTTTTAGGATTTTTTCTTGAAAACTCGTTAGGGTACATGAAAGTAAAGGTATTATTAGCGTTCATTACTTCGGGATGCGATGTTACAAACTGATCGAGATCTAAATTCTTTGCTTGAATTGACGCTAATTGTTGTGCAACTTGTGGATTGATGTGAACATTCTTAAAAAATCCATCGGTTTCATACGCTACATTTTCAACCTTACCGTACCTTACTCGGTCGTAAGGATTCACATGGATACGCTTTTTTGGGATCTTTTTCACCTGGAAAACAGTATTTTTTTTTAAAATAAACAAAAAAAATTTTTTAATCTTTTATTTCATCGTATAATTCCCACATCGATTTTGCAACATCTCCATACACATTGCTTATCTCAGTTAATTCCTGACATTCTTTCTTTGATAAATCTTTTTTCTTGGTTGCTGCTGCGGCCCGATTTGCACTATATTGTATTACTCTTAGAACTCGTAATTTTTTATCTGTTGTTTTTGCTTGATTAAATTCTTTGCGTAATTTTTGACTTGACTTCTTTGCTTCTCCAATATTTTCGAAACTTACAATATCTCCATATTTTTCGTATTCTGGTTCTTTGAATAATGTTTTTACTTTTGATTTTATTGTTGGATTATTCTCTGATTTCTGTAATACTGGATTAGAATATTGTTTCTCTTGTTCTTCTTTATCGTCCAAGTAGTCTCCTATTTCTTCTCTCCAAATATATTTCCCTAGTGGAGTAAATTTCCAAATGTATTTGTTCTTAATTTTCTTCTTAGAAACAAGTCCTTTTTCTTCTAATCTCTTTAGGATGGCTGGCGAACCAATTTCTGAAGTAGATGGCTCTTTCTCATCAAATATTAATCTCATCGCTAATTCTCCACCTATTTCGTATTGAGCTTCCGTAAGGGTCTTCTCGATTGATGGTAATATTTCTCTTTCTCTTTTTGTAAGATCTTCGTATTCAACCATTTCTACTGCTTCACGTGAGTCTGGGATTTTCTGAAATTTACCATTTTCTCCAGCAACATAATTTTTATTTTTATAAATTACTGTTTGTCCAGGAATTCCGAGTTCTGGTAATTTTACAACATCAGGTGCTTCTTGCGTATCAATGAAAAGAACTTTACATTTATCGGGATGTTTTCTCCAATATTCGTTAGGATATAAAAATACTAAGGGGATTTCTTCACTCAAATTTGGGTGTGTTTCCAAATAGCGTTCAATATTTAATTGTTTGATTTTTGAGAGATGTTCTAACAGTTTTTTATCGATTTGTTCGATTTGTTTCCAATACCCTCCAGTAGGATACGCTACAGCTTCCAGCTTACCAAATCTCGTTCGATCGTAGGGTTTTACGTGAATGTCTTTTTTAACCATTTTCTTAATTTTCACCTCATTTTAATTATAATTGTATTTTTTGACCTCATTTTTTTTAGATAGATTTTAAATAGTGATGGGAATGGAATCGTTGCGACCCATTCAAATATAATAAAAAAAAAATTAAAATTAACAAGGAGGG
>JAHPYY010000169.1 GCA_019058515.1 Promethearchaeota archaeon | reverse complement strand
GTGTTGAGGGAATAACCCCGCAAAAGAACCATCTACAAAATATTTTTCTCCAGGATTTTCCGTGGTTAGCTCAGAAGTTAGAGGAAATGGATTTTATTGATATTCCAAATGTTCCACTCATTCCAGATGACTTGAAGCCTTCCAAAACTTTTTTTCAAAATCAGGATATTAAATCTTTACTCGCATATCCTATACAAATGAGAGGCAGCTTAGCTGGTTTCATAAGTTTATCCAACAATCGCAATTATGTGAAATGGAAAGATGAAGATTATGCTTTAATAGGTATTTTTGCAGAAATCTTAGTAAATGCATTAGAAAGGATACAAGCGGAGGAGGAGATAAAAAAAAGCGAATTAAGGTACCATGAAGCCTACGATCGCGCTAACTTTTATAAAGAAATGTTTGTTCACGACATAAATAATATATTGAGCAATATTCAATTAGCATTGTCATTTTATACGAAAAATCCTGAGAATTCGACAGAGATAAATAAAATGATGACGATAATTCAAGAACAGTCTCTGGGAGGAACCAGGCTAATCTCAAACATTCAAAAGTTGTCACGTATAGATGAAGTGCAAATATTAGTAAAAGAAATTGATATATTCGCGATTCTAAATGACGCAGTAACGCTTACAAAAAATAATTTTCAAGAAAAAATTATAAATATCTCACTAACAAGCACCAGGGAAAATTTTTTCATAAATGGCAATGATATACTTATAGATGTATTTGAAAATATATTATATAACGCAATTAAATACAATACATCTAAGAGAATAGAAATCGAAGTAAAAATAACTGAAATTCAACAAGACTTAAAGAACTATGTTCGATTGGAATTTATTGATAACACTGCAAAGGATGAGGACACCGGTATTGATGTCGCTCCTAACAAGGATAACCGAGGTATGTTATTAGGGCTAACACTTGTTGATCAGGTTTTAAATAAGCTAAATGGTGCTGTTTGGGTTGAGGGTTTAAATTTTGTAATCATTATTCCCAAAGCCTAAACAAAAGGTTTCAGAATAGGTATGCGTTCTCACTCGTTTATTGGAAAGGTATTATCATATTTTTTAAAATATATATAGTCTTCCTTCCCGAAATGGATTGAACGCTATTTATATCAGATATATTTACCACTACTAAATATTCTGGTAGATTCTTAGGGACATTACCTTTTAAAAAGTCAAGAAATTTATCATACTTCCTATTAGTTTCAACCCAAAGATGTCCATTCTTCTCAAAATATGAAGGATTTTTGCTTTTAAACTTGTTTGCGTGTTTTGTTTGGTTAACTGGAGGACCTCTTCTTGAATATGACTCAGAAATAATAGGTTTGTTACAATATAAACCTAGATTGTATTCCTGAAGTTCATCTTCGAAAAAAACTTCGAAAATGATTGTACCAAATCTCTCTTCGTGTGAGAATTCTTTTTCTCCCAAGGATTTAATCAGATCTCCAAGAGAATATAATTTATCTCTGCATATTGTATAATGAACATTTGGATCCTTGTTATTTAATTCTATAATAAAGTATTTTGGCGTTTCTGATGGATTGATATTTTTGGGATTAATAAGGGGGATCGGTCTTATAGTAAAGTATTCTAAGCTTGGATTTTCTACAAATTTCTTTACTTGAAAATTGCAATATTTGTACGATTTTTCGGATATTGCTGACGCAACATTTCTATTTCTGTCAATAGGATCGGTAATAATGAGGAAATCGTTCTGAAAATGCGATATTTCCATCAACTCTTCTTTTGAGCGTCCATGGAAATCAATAGGATTCGATTTTAAAGTATTAAAGTTACTTAAAACACCTATAAAGGATTTATAATGGTATAGCAATAACTCTGCGCTATATCCAATAAATCCAATCTTACCAACTCCACTTTTATCCCCATATACATGATTAGCTTTAAAAAATTGCTTTAAAAGCCTAACATCATTCTTTTGTTTAGCCGTTAGGTTTTCTTTGACAAATCTCCCATGCCAAGGAGATCTGTCAACTGCAGTTATCGGTCCTTTTTCTTGAATATATTCTTTATCTAATTTAAAGTACAATACTATGTCAATTTTAATTTTACTTTTACCCTTCCAACAATCGACTGTAACATATGGATGCTCAGCATACAGAAGTCTAGGATTCTTAAATTCCTCGGATGGCAATGACTTTAGTATCCAATGATTGCATAATCTTAAAAAATCCTTCTTGGACGCTTTCTTTAATTTATTTTTGCTTAACCCTTCATATTTATGTTGGTACAGCAAGTAATCTAATCCAATAAATAAATCAATGTCAAAGTCTTCTCTTAATTGAGTTTGCTTTATTCCAGTGGAACCTTGAGGTTCAATTGAGGTATATTGAATTCCTAATTCTTGAGCTTTGCTTTTAAGTAGATGCTTTAGTCTTAATACAATGTTATCTATCAGTTCAATCTCTTCAGAAGAAGGGACTATTTCACTTAAAACATTATCAAGTATAGCATCTATTCCAATCATAAATTACATTTATAGTATAAAGTGTAGTTATTCTTATATTCTCGCTTGGGATTAAATCTTCAAAATCCCCACCAAGGATGTTCTTTTTTCCTCTTAAGTTGAATGTATTCTCTCAAAGCTTGTTTTTGATGACTACTGAGCTCGTCTGAAAATTTTTGCATTAATTGTCTAACATGACTCTCAGGGACTGAGACAAAAAGGGTTTCATCTTTTCCAATATCTCGACCAATTTCAATTCCTCGAATAGAAATCGCTACTTCACTATCCTTCTCAGCTTTATCTAAGTTTTTTCCCTTGTCTTGGATTTGGTGCACGCGTCCCACTCGCTTTCCTTTATCAGTAATTAAAGAAACTTTAGGTTTTAATGTACCGGCGATAACGCTCACTCCAAAAACAGCGGGATTCGAATTTCTAAAGATAAATTCGGGAAACATTTGCAATTTAGCGGGTAATATTAATTCCTCTAATCCTTTCGCGGTATCTTCAGCTTTTCTCGTTTCTCTATACTCTATGTAATCCTCTAGTAATCGGTAAATTACATTATTAGTAAAAATACGTATATTGTTTATGTAAGCTTGTTGTTGCGCTTCAGGAAGTATAGGGACATTGAATCCCAATACTACAGCAGAGTATAGATCTAAGTTTGACACTATGTTTGCGTTAATTATATCCTCTTTCTTTATCGGTCCGACATCCGCAACGCTTATTTTAACATCATTTTTTGAGAAGTGATTCTCTAAAGCTTCAAGTGAACCCAAAGTGTCTG